>CAZKPH010000079.1:0-8772 GCA_964554605.1 uncultured Ferruginibacter sp. | reverse complement strand
TTATTGAAGAAGATTTGTTAAATGATACATTTATCAAAGAACAAGCTATCTTTGATCCTCAGGTCATAAAAGTATTGAAACAACGCCTTTTCTCCGCTAGTCCCGGTGATACACATGCCACTATATGGCAACTGATCGTTTTTCAATATTGGTGGAAAAAAATAATGGCCGGCAATTAACAGCATATCATATAATTTTTTTTTATAAATACATGCATAATTGTATTAGGTAGTTTAATTTGATTATTTTTGATATTCATATTTAATCGTATGTGCTTATGGATGAAATAAGGGATGAGATACTTGTGACAGGAGGAGCTGGTTTTATTGGGAGTCATTTAGTTGAAAAGCTACTGGAAAGTAATTTTAATGTTACCGTACTGGATAATTATGATCCGTTTTATTCAAGAGAGATCAAACTCTCTAATATGGCTAGTTTTATTAATAATCCTAATCTTACTTTTCTTGAATTAGACATTCTGAATGAAAAAGAATTGAATACCCGTTTGACAGGTAATTACCAGGTAATTGTGCATCTGGCAGCCAAAGCAGGAGTCAGGCCATCAATTGAAGACCCCCTTGCGTATCAGGATGTAAATGTGAAAGGGACACAGAACCTTTTAGAGTTTGCCCGCCACAGGAACATCAAACAATTCATTTTTGCATCTTCCAGCAGTGTTTATGGAATTAACAAGAATTTTCCATGGAAGGAAAGCGATGCCGTATTGAATCCTATCAGCCCATATGCCAGTACCAAAATTTCCGGCGAATTATTAGGCCATGTTTATAGCCATTTATTCGGCATTCGGTTTATAGCCTTACGTTTTTTTACTGTTTTTGGGCCTCGCCAGCGCCCCGATCTGGCAATTCATTTGTTTAGTAAAAAATTATTAAATGATGAAGTAATCCGTTTCTTCGGAAATGGAAGTACAAGGAGAGATTATACTTATGTTGCTGACACCGTGCAAGGTATACTTAATGCTATCTATTATACCCGAACACCATACGAGGTTTTCAATCTGGGAAATCATCATACCGTATCTTTGTCTGAAATGATATCCACTTTGGAAGAAGTATTTGAGAAAAAAGCCCGGATAAAATATCTCCCCGAACAAATGGGAGATGTGCCAATTACGTTTGCAGATATTTCCAAAGCGCAGCAATTATTAAATTACATGCCCAAAACCAATTTTAGAGAGGGGGTTATTAATTTTAAAAATTGGTTAACAGCAAGATGAAAAATATAGCGATAGTATCTAACACATCCTGGTATATTTACAATTTTCGTAAAGGATTGCTGAGTGAATTGGTCAGCCAGGGGTTTTGTGTTTATGCTATTGCTCCGAAAGATAAATTCGTAGAAGAGATCAAAGCAATCGGGTGTACATTCATTGAACTGAAAAAGATTAACAATAAAGGGCGGAACCCCTTTCAGGATATTGCTTTCATCCTAGAGCTATACGGCATTTTTAAAAAGCACTCTATCGATTGCAGCCTGTTGTTTACTCCTAAAATAAATATCTACGGAAGTATTGCCGCAAAATTTTGCAAAACCAAGGCTATTGCTACTATTAATGGTTTGGGTTTTGTATTTAATGAAGGGCAATCAGATTTGTTGCGCTATATAGTGAAAGGGCTTTACCGTTTTGCTTTCAGGGGATTGCCAGTAGTTTTCTTTCAAAATAACGAGGACAAGGATATTTTTATTCAATCGAAAATTGTTAATTCAGAACAAAGAGTGTGTGTAGTAAGGGGGTCGGGCGTGAATTTGGAAGAGTTTTACCAGAAAACACAATTCAACTCATCCGGTAAGCTTACCTTCTTATTATCGGCCAGGCTGATAAAAGAAAAAGGTATACTTGAGTATTTTGAGGCAGCGAAGGGGCTGCACGAAAAATATCCTGAAGTGAAATTTGCTTTATTGGGAGTTAAAACAGATAACCCTTCTGCTGTTCCTGACCAGATCATTGATGAATTCAGCGAAAACGGAGTGATTGATTACTGGGGCCTTTCGGACGCCATGAGTACTACGCTGGATGTAGTGGATGTAATGGTACTCCCGTCTTATTATAGAGAAGGGATACCCAAAGTACTGATTGAAGCATTGGCAAAAGGCTTACCAATAATTACCACAGATAATGTAGGATGCAAAGAAACTGTGGATAATGGCAGGAATGGATATGTGATTCCTGTAAAAGATGTAGATGCCCTTGCCCGTGCTATGGAAAATATTATACACCTTTCAATGGAAGAGCGGTTAAATATGAGCAATTATAGCCGGAATAAAGCAATCGCCGAATTTGATGAAAGGGAAAACCATAATGCCTATATCAATCAGATCAGGGTTTTGACTCAGTAGCGCCGCTATTTTTCTTCTTTCTCAACAATTATGCCTTACAGTTGTTTATTATGAAACAAACAAAAGGTGTGAATCAGTTTACAATAAAAGATATAGAGAATCTCTCTGGTATCAAAGCCCATACAATACGCATTTGGGAACAGCGTTATTCTTTTGTCAAGCCGTCCCGGACTGATACTAACATCCGGTATTACAGCAGTACACAGCTTAAAAAGCTGATGAATATTGCGTTGCTGAATAAATACGGGTTCAGGATTTCGCATATCGATAAAATGACCGATACACAGATACGTGAAAAAATACTTCTTCTGAACCAGCCTTCGGCACAGCATGAAAAAAAATTCAATGATCTGTTAGAGTGCCTGTTGGACCTGAATATGCTACGGTTCGAGGAAATATTGGATATGGCTATTGCGGAAAACGGTATTGGCTATACCGTTACGGAAATGATCTTCCCTTTTCTGGAAAGGACCGGCATACTCTGGCTTACGAATCATATCAACCCTGCCCAGGAACACCTGGTTTCAAATCTCATACGCCAGAAACTTATTGCCGGGATAGATTCCTTAACTCCTAAACGGAAAACCCGGAAACGAATACTGCTTTTTTTACCGGAGGGTGAATATCATGAACTTGGGCTACTTTTTGTTCATTATATTTTGAAAGCCGCCGGGTGGCAGATTATTTATATTGGCGCAAGTGTACCTCTTGACGATTTGCTGGCAACTATTTCCGTTACGGCACCGGATTATCTCTACACGCATATTACACTGTCCAATCAAAATCGCCGTTTCAGTAAATTTCTCCTTGCTTTAACACAGAAGAAAAAAAATATTCCACTGATTGTATCCGGGAAAATAACTGCCTGCCTGCCTGCAGCGCCTGCTGCAAACCTGATACCGAAAGATTCCCTCGCCGCTGTAAGGCAATTTATCGGCTCTGTCTAATGTACTGCCGCTCATGCTTTGAAAGACAATATATTATACATGTTGCTCAAAATGTTTTTTGTGTTTTATTTTTTTGTTTAACTTAGGTTATTAAAATATTAAACAAAAAGTGATGGATAAAGATTTTTATAGCCAATTGGAAGCGACTGCGGAATACCTTAAACCCTTTGCTTTGCATCTTACAAATGATAGCCACGATGCCATGGATCTTGTGCAGGAAACCATATACCGGGCGCTTGCTAATAAGGATAAATATTATTATGGCACCAATATAAACGCATGGCTCTATACTATTATGCGAAATATTTTTATCAATGACCGTAAGAAGAGAAGCCGATATACATTTTTGTTGGATCCCGGGATAAATCAAATTACACATGGGTTTGCTGAGCCATTAGTGCATGCAAAAGAAATTAGTTATGCTATTCATAAACTACCTGAATTATTCCGCTGTTCTTTTTTACTTTATTCCGAAGGGTATAAATACAATGAAATATCTGATTTGCTCAAAGAGCCTTTAGGTACCATAAAAAGCCGGATACACTTTGCACGCAAATTGTTGAAAGGACAGATTAGCCGCAATTAATCCCGGCATCTTTCCTGCACAGGCTTGCTATGTTGCCTTATGTCAGAAAATATTACTACATTACACTGTTATAAAAATCACCGCAAGATTCCCGGGGTATTTCAGAAAGAAAAGATTATAACAGGTGAACGATAGAATTACAAGAGTACATATTGCCTCTGTTGCTGCTATTATTGCTCATATCTTATTGGCGGCTGGTATCATGCATTTCGACAAGGCGCTCTATACCGGATTCTTTCCTTTTTTATTATTACTGAATTTTGTATTGCTTCTCTGGACGCAGCCGCGGATCAACAAATCTTTTATTTTTTTTGTGGCAATTGTAACCTTGTCCGGGCTTGTAGTAGAGTTAATTGGTGTAAATACAGGCTTCCTTTTTGGCAAATATCATTTTAGCGATACATTAGGACTGCAATTGGCCAATGTCCCATTACTGATAGGTGTCAATTGGTTTCTTATTATTTACTGTTGCGGAATGTTCATGTATGCGTTGCTAAACAAGATATTTGCCCTCACATCCGCATACGATGACGGTTCTCCCGCCAGGATCAAAGCTTTATCCGTAATACTCGATGGGGCCACGCTAGCCGTCATCCTGGACTGGTTTATGGAGCCGGTTGCCATGCGGTTGGGGCTTTGGCAGTGGGCAACATCCCGGGTGCCGTTTTATAATTATTTCTGTTGGTTAGGGATTAGCATTTTGCTGCTTTCTTTTTTTCATTATAGTGGTTTCTCCAAGCAGAATAAATTCGCCGTTAATTTATTCCTTATTCAGCTTATGTTCTATCTTATAATGCGAACTTTCCTAAAATAGTTTATTCTTTTGGGAAGAGAGTTAATGCACCGTTTTCAGTTCTTCCCATCTTGTAGTAAATCCTGGGCTACGCAGTTCCTGCCGCATTTTCCAATTTCGTGTGGTACCTCCAGAGGCAAATTTAAGTACATCATCCCGCTGGCTGAAGTTGATATTGTCTATCATTTCCATTAATTTTCGGCCATTGTTGTTCCTGCGAGGTTGAAACAGGTTTTCCTGTACAGCAGTAGCCGGAACAATATTACTAAGCATCACACCGGCTTTTTTGTAGATCTCTCCCTTTTTATACAGGTGTTCTACGAGTAGGAGAGCAGGTTTGATAAGTTCATGTGTAAATGAAGTAGCGGCAGGAAGGGTTGTATAAGAGCTGATAGTACCGCTTGTTTTGAATGAGTGGGAATGCTCCTGTTCTTTTTTTACAATAAACACACTGATAGTGCCTGCGGCGCCGTGTTGCCTACGCAATTTTTCGGCGGCCCGTGCAGTATAAGTAGCGATGGCCTCTTTAACCGAACGCAGATCGCTTACCGGTGAGCCGAACATACGGGTGGTGAGAATCATTTTTTTATTAGCCAGTTCCTCTTTCATAGCAATAAAAGTTTCGCCCTTCAGTTCCTGCAATAATCGTATGCCCGTAACTCCGCCAAGGAATTTTCCGGCAAAGGAAGCGCTTACCAGGCTTAGTTCCCAGGCCGTATGTATATTCCATCCGTATTTAAGTTTTATGGCAAACTGCCTTCCTATTCCCCAGATGTCCTCTACGGGTGTTTGCTGTAATGCTTTGCTAATCTTTTCCGGGCTGTCCAGTACTACTACACAATTGGTAGCGGCTTTATTTTTTTTGGCAAGCCTGTTCGCTAGTTTTGATAATACTTTGGTAGGAGCTATCCCCACCGATACCTTAATACCCGTCCACATCTCTACCGTATCCTTTATCAGCAATCCTGTTTGCAGGGGGGAATCTGTTTGCCCGAGCTCCAGAAAAGCTTCATCTACCGAGTACACTTCTACATTTTCCCGCCCTGCTATCATCCGCAGTGTTTCCATTACCCGCCAGCTCAGGTCTCCATAAAGATTATAATTGCTGGAAAATGTATGTACGTTATGTTTTTCAATCAGTGGTTTTGCCTTAAAATAAGGGCCGGCCATTTCCACTCCCAGTTTCTTTGCTTCGTCGCTTCTGGATATGATGCAGCCGTCGTTGTTGCTAAGTACAATTACCGGGCGGTTTTGCAATGCCGGATTGAAAAGCCGCTCGCAGGAACAATAAAAATTATTACAGTCTACAATTGCTTTCATACATTTCAAAACAAAAAAATTATTTTTTACAGGCTTCTTATAATATAGGTCACTACACCCCAGATAACCACATCGTTGAATTCGCCGGCTTCAATAACCGACAATCCTTTGGTTTCCGGGATCAGCCGGAGCCTGTTGCCCGATTTTTCATAACGGCGTATCAGCATATCACCATCTACAATGGCAATAACAATCTTCCCGTTCACAGGCTTCAGGCTGCGGTCTACCACGGCAATATCCCCGTCGAAAATACCGGCGTTTATCATACTATTGCCACTGACCCGCATAAAGAAAGTTGCCGGTTTATTCTTAATCAATTGCTCATTCAGGTCAATTCCCCGCTCCATATAATCGTCTGCTGCAGCGCCAAACCCGGTAGCATTAGCTGTAGGTATTTTCCACTGATGGTACCCTTTACTCCCACTGTACGAGGAGTTATATATTTTTTCCACTTCCATAAAAAAGATTTTAAAAACTAAAAATATTAGTAAATTTACACTAAATTATTTAGCTAACAAATTTAGCAGACAAAAAAATCAGATATGGCATCTGTATTGAAAATAAACAACCATACGCAACAGATATATGAATATATGCTCATTCTTTCGCCACACGAAGACCTGCGGGATAAGGTCATGCGGTTAAAACAGGCTTTTTACGATACATATAAAGCCGAGGCCGCTTTATGGGCAAAGCCGCATATAACATTGGTAAGGTACCGGCAATTCGAAATGTCGGAAAGCCGCATTATCAGCCGCTTGCAGCAAACCGCCATGCGTTTTGCACCCGTAAGGGTACACCTGCAGGGCTTTGGCGGGTTCCCCTGCCATACTATTTACATAAACATAGCGGATAAAATACAGGTCAGGCAGATCGTTACGCAAATACGCACCGACGCACAACGGCTAATGAAGCCAGGTGGCAGCCATAAACCTCATTTCATAACAGAGCCTCATCTCTCCATAGCGCACCAGTTGCAACCCCGGCAGTACGAACTGGCCTGGCAGGCATACCAGCATAAGCACTTTTCCGGTTCATTTATAGCCGATGCCATGCTACTTCTAAAAAGGCCTGCAGGCAGGTACCGCTATGAAATACTGCGGCGGTTTGATTTTCAAAACCTGCCAGTGGGTACGGCTCAGGGCAATCTTTTCCAGAGCGCCATACCCTCTCCGGCAGCAGTACGTTAATTGTATCATTATTATTTTCAGGCTACCGGCATCGGTACTTCGTGGCATCATCGTTGTGTCACTCACTTGTACGGCAAACCATCTGGCATCTTTTTTATGAACGATAAACACCATGAATATCACAAAGGCCGCGGAGCACAGCTAAATACTCCCAACCGGTTCTTAAAAATGTCGAGAGAGCAAATGCATCCTGAGGCTATCGACGATTGGAGCTTTCATGATCCGGCTACCATCTACCTGGAAGACCATGCCCGGGCAATAGTAAATAAAGTAAACAGCCCTGATGTAGGCATGGGCTACAGTATGAACCCATACCAGGGATGCGAGCATGGCTGCATCTATTGTTATGCACGCAATACGCATGAGTATTGGGGGTACAGCGCCGGTCTTGATTTTGAAAGAAAGATCATTGTTAAGAAAAACGCACCGCAATTGCTTCGCAAATTTTTGATGGAGCCTTCCTGGCAATGTGAACCCATCACTATCAGTGGCAATACCGATTGCTATCAGCCGGCAGAGCAGCAGTACCGCCTTACCCGCAGGCTGCTCGAGATATGCAATGAATTCAACCAGCCGGTGGCTATGATAACAAAAAACGCTGGCATGCTAAAGGATAAAGATATTATTGCCCGCATGGCTTCGAAAAACCTTATAACCATATTAGTATCCATCAATTCCCTATCCGAAGAGCTGCGGCGGGTAATGGAGCCACGCACTACTACTGCGGACATGCGGCTGAAACTTATACGGATGATGAGTGATGCCGGCGTACGTATGGGAGTTATGCTCGGGCCGGTAGTACCCGGGCTAAACGACCATGAGATACAGCGTATCATGAAGGCCGCTGCTGCAAACGGGGCTGTTTTTTCTGCATATACCTTAGTCCGGCTGAATGGCGCTGTAGGGCTATTATTCAGGGACTGGCTGTATAAAAATTTTCCTCTTCGTGCCGATAAAGTCTGGCATTTGATAGAACAGTGCCACAATGGAAAAGTAAACGACAGCCGGTGGGGCGCTCGTATGCGAGGTTCGGGTAATATTGCCGGCATCATTGCCGAACAGTTTAAAAAATATACACGCTTGTACGGATTACATTATCACGGGCTGCAGTTGGATACTTCTCTTTTCAAAAGGCCGGGGCAACAGGGAAGCCTCTTCTGACCCGGAGATAAAAAGATGAGCTATGCACTGACGATGAAAGAAATGCGACGCAACGATGATGCCACGAAGTACTTATGCCTGGTACACAAAACTATCCTGCTTCTTTTGGGGGCTGTACTATTTTGGACTAATTTTACTTTCCATGCAAACAGTATATCATCTTATCACGGAGCTTTTCGGCAGGTTTAACAATGATGGTATTACGGCCATTGATAAATTACCGTTGAGTGGTGGCGACAGGGAATATTTTCGTATACATACTTCAGGTGGCAGTTATATTGCTACGTATAATAAGAATATTGCGGAGAATAACACTTTCGCTTATTTTACCCGGCACTTTAGAGCGGCCGGGTGCCCTTTGCCGGAGATATATGTGCAGAATAAGGAGAATACTCTTTATATCCAGGAAGACCTGGG
>CAZKPH010000078.1:0-8780 GCA_964554605.1 uncultured Ferruginibacter sp. | reverse complement strand
TATATCTGCGATCAGGGGAATATCATATCCTCTCTTCTTCAGTTCATTCTTAATATTAAGAAGGTTTTCTGCTTCTTTTCTGGAAGGGGCAGTAATGCGTACCATCTCAGCACCTGCCTCAATGCACCTTATGGTTTGCTCCACCGTTGCTATAGTATCCATCGTATCGGTAGTGGTCATTGTCTGTACCCGTATAGGATGGTTATTGCCTAACAAAAGATTGCCGATCTTTACTTCGCGGGTTGGCAGCCTTTTATATGCAGATAATGATTCGCAGTAAAACTCCATAATCGATTTATTGTTGCAAAAGTAACAACAAAATAACGGAGTTGATGATAGTTTTAAGATATGTATATGCGATATTAATAATATTTTGTACCGCCGATATTAAGAAAGTTACCCAACGATATAGCCAGGTTGCATTCTACGAAGTTTTCTTTTACCAAAGGGTAGTCTATTTTTCCTCTTTGCCCGTATGTGATGCCTATAGTATAATTGTAAAGGCCTTGTTTGGAGGGAATTGTTATTCCGGCACTTCCGGAGAACGACTTTACGGGATAGTTGTTAATAATTATGTAAGATTTTTCCGTTTGTGCGCCCATCATTAATGAAATACCATCTACTGTTCGGTTATAGAATTTTCTTGTAAAAGTATGTTTGAAGCCCACTGCAAGGTTTTGTAGGTCGGTAGCTCTGAAAGAAGACCCGCTATAATTAGTATTTGCCCAGTTTTGGCTGATATAATCAGCACTGAACATCGTATTGTTTCTTGCTGCCGTCAATCCTACACCCCACTGGAGCGGGTATGTAAACCTGCTCTTTTTAGCATTGTCCTGGTAAACTATATTGTCAGAAAAATCTTTAATATAATAGTCATCTGTTCTGTAAAGTTTAATATCTGGCTGGAGTGTGGCGCCCAATGTCCATTTATATCCGGCTTTTTTCAGGGAATATTGCATCCCGGCATTAAAATAAAAATTATTATAGAAACTATTGTTTTCAACGATAAAACCATCTGAAATGGCTGTATAAATGGTTTCCTTTTTATTGACAGAACCAAAGAGCGAACCACCCGAAATACCTATACTTAGATTGTTGTGAAAAAATTTTCTTGCCATGCCGATCGTTGCCAGGTAAATACCCCCGTTACCGGTAATATCTTCGCTTAGTTTTGAGTTGGTCCCTTCAAGATAACGGTTACCTGTGGTATAATATTCAACATTCGAATACCGTTTGAGAGAAACAGCGCCGCCCATTTTCTTCGATATACTGAATCCGAGGGCTGCACCATTGATCACAAAGTCATTCGCTTTAAAACTTTGATTCTCGTTTTTATAATTGATACTGGAACCCGTAGCGGCAAGTTCCATTATATAGGTACCGCGGGGTATATAGGAGAGAGAGGCAGGGTTGGTTGTGTTTACCTGTTTTTCGGAACTTATGGCTATTCCGACACTGCCCATAGGAGCCAGGGTGTTTTTGTCTCGTATCGTAACATCGCCGATACCGTATGCAGAATAGATAGAATTGATGCCTGGCTGCGCAACTCCATATAATTGCATTTGCAAGATTAAAAAGAACAGGTATATTATCCTTTTGTAATTCATTTTATTGCTGATAGGTAAGTGTTGAAATGATGAGCCTTGTTTTATAGTTTGCGTTATCTGAAGTGCCGCAGGTTACCCGGGTATTATTCGTGGAAGGTATAGGTACAATACTTCTGGTAGAAAAGGTATTAGCCGTCATTTCATTCTGCACATAGCTGCTCACATCATAGATATAACGGGTGTCTATTCCGTAAAGATTATCTATATTCAGGTCTCCTGATTGAATATAAGACTGGTCACTGCTATACAATGGACCGGAAAGGGTACCACCGATATCTCTGAAATACAAGTACATCTGAGAAGGCAACGGATACATGGAATAAGTACCCGCTACAGGTTTGATTTCAAGGTCTGCTGCAAGTATTTTTACAAAAGAACCCTGTTTGAGTATATCTCCCAGATTCGAAAAACTCATTCGTGTACGAACCGCTGTAAGTTCCTGCATATAGAATTTATTCCCGATAGTAGATGCATCAATTTCCTCACCTCGGTCAAGCGGCTCCAGAACTGTTCCTGACCTGTCGGCTGTAATATTCGTGAACTGATAGGAATGGCTGCCTCCGGCAAAATCACTGACAAGGTTTACAATAAAACCATTGTCAATATGGTAATACATACGCAAAGTGATACCACTGGTCCGCAAGCCATAAATTGCATTGGTGGAAGCATTGTCCGTTTGCAATTTTATACCTCTGAAATAGTTGTTGAAATGTGCACTGTCCTGGATATTATCCGCATGCAACATGTATTGATTAAACAGGTCTTTTCCAAAAGTGTCATCAATTTTTATGCGGATACTGTCGGTTGTTTTTGGTCGTACAACAATATTAGTAGTACCAAGAGGCGATGAGTAAGTGGAAAGAGTGGCTTTGTTGAATATATTGTTGTCGCTGTTTACTTCGATCTTATCCTGAAGCCTGTATGCCGCAATTTTAATTAGCGACGAAGTGTCTCCATAATAGCTGGAATCTGTGTGGATGATTAGTGCTATGGAATCATAGACAGCATTGTTGTCAGTTTCGGGGCTGCTGTTTGGCATATTTATTTTCAAGTAGGATTCGCATTTTATTTTGCCGAATACGGGGTCTTTATAATATCCGAGATAAATGGATGATGTGTTGTTGGTAACAAAGGAATCAGCCTGAAATATGATGAATTTTCCGGAGAAAGTATCCGTTTGTGTTACAGCGGGGTTACCGGAGGAGGGTATTGTTTGTACATACGTGATATCTGATTTACTGCAGGAGAGAATCAGTATTACTGGAAGTAAAAAGATAATATTTTTCCGGGAACTAAAAATCATTTTTTATTGCAAATGAAATACCTGTATTCGTTTTGATGCACATTGTATCTACTAATGAGGTAAATGAATCTTCAAAAAAAATGAAATGATGGTTATATGTTAAATTTTGTTAAAGGATTCACACTCATGGCTCTTGTAGATAGAAAACCCCTTTTAATAGCATCATAATTATCTGCTTATGACTTAGTCACTTATTTTGTTGCCAATATTTGTTTACATCAAAAAAAGTAATAATGAAGTTTAATGTAAGAGTGGTTTTATTATCCGTTTTGGCAAGTTTGGGATTATTCTTTCTGACCGGATGTAGTAAAGACAGTTCGTCGAGCAGTTCTACGGTAGGTAACTGGGTGCGCATGGGAGATTTTGAAGGGGTAGCTCGCAGTGAGGCGGTTTCTGCAACATTAAATGGAAAGGTTTATGCCGGGTTGGGGTTCGATGGTACCAATCGGTTAACAGATTTCTGGATGTATGATCCTGTTACCGATTTTTGGAGAAGGAAAGCGGATTTTCCGGGTACTGCCAGAAATTCTGCTGTATCTTTTAGTGCCGGTGGTAAAGTTTATGTAGGATTGGGATTTGACGGCGTGGATAAATTAAAAGATTTTTGGGCATATGACACATTGACCAATACATGGGCACAGGTTGCCGATTTCGGCGGCTCTGCCAGGTACGGTGCTGTTGGTTTTTCAATAAATGATACCGGTTATGTTGTGAGCGGATATGATGGTAATCAACTGAAGGATTTCTGGATGTATGATCCTGTTTCGAATACATGGACACAAGAAGTAAGCCCCGGTGGCAGTAAACGCTCCGATGCTGTTGTATTCGTAATTGATAAAAAAGCCTATCTGGCAACCGGTATTAATAACGGAACGAATATTAATGATTTCTGGGAATATAATCCTGCTACGGCAGCGTGGACGGAAAAACGAAAAATTGCAAATGTCAGCTCCGATTCGTATGACGATGATTATTCCATAATACGTAGTAATGCTGTTGCTTTTACCATCAATGGAAAAGGATATATTACCACGGGCAGCAATAGCGGGTATACGATCACTACATGGGAGTATAATCCTTCAACCGATCTCTGGACTAAGAAAACCTCTTTCCAGGGTACTGCAAGGGAAGGTGCGATAGGGTTTAGTGTTGATAACAGAGGTTTTGTGGCTCTTGGCAGGAGTTCAAGTTATCGGTTTGATGATGTTAGAGAGTTTAAGCCTAATGATACGGAAGTAGATACCGACGATTAGTTTTAGTTAAAGATCTTGTTTGGTGTTTTAATTTTACGCCGGGCTTTTCAAAGCTCGGCATTTTTATATGCAAAATAATGAAGAAGGGATATTCAGGAAATGTTCAGGATATTTCTTTTGCTAATTGCTTCTGTCAGTGCATCCCGGTAACTTTCACCTACCGGTAAAATTTTATCGGCAATTGTTATCAGGGATTTTTGTACGGAAGCAATATTATTTATTGAAACAATATAGGAACGGTGTATTCTAAGAAAATCAAACGGTAAAAGTTTTTCTTCCAATAATTTCATGCTAATCCGGGTAATGATAGGCCGGGTACTTGTTGAAAGAAATATCTTTACATAGTCTTTCAGCCCCTCTATATACAAAATGGTACTGGTGTCAATCTTTACCAGGCTGTACTCTACATAAACATAAATAAAATTGTGTTTGACACCTGTATTTTCCGGTGATGCAAGAGAAACTTGTTCAGTTGCTGTATTGCCAGAGGAAGCTTTTTCTTCTGTATTGTTGTTTTGTGCCAGCCTCAGTTTATGATAATCCAGTGCCTTCAGGGCGCCTTGCATGAAACGCTCAAACGATACGGGTTTTAGCAGGTAATCTATTGCACTTACATTGAAGGCCTCAATTGCATAATCATGATAGGCTGTAAGGAAGATCACTATGGGTTTTTGCTGCATTATACCGGCAAGCTGCAATCCCGAAAGACCTGGCATTTGAATATCTAAAAAAATGAGGTCTACTTTTTGTTGTTGCAGCGCATCAACAGCTTCAAATGCGTTAGTACAGGTACGTACTAAATTTAGGAAAGGAATTTTTTGAATGTTATCTTTTAGCAGGTCAAGGGCAAGGGGCTCATCATCTACAGCAATGCAGTTTAGGATTATTCCATCTCGATATGTAGTTGAACTTGAAATTCTGATTCCGTTTTAGTGATTTCCAGATTACTTTTTGATCCATATAATATCTGTAACCTCCTCTTCACATTGACAAAACCGATACCACTGATATTATCTTTGGTTCTGCAATTTACGGCATCGTAATTATTTTTGACTTTGAGCGAAAGTTTACCTTTTGTTAAAATGAGATTTATTTCAATATTGGGTTTTACTACACTCTGGCTATGTTTAAAGGCATTTTCAACGAAAGGTATCAATAACATAGGCTCGATAAAGAACTGGTGTGGATCATCTTCCAGATAGAAATTGGAAATTACCCCTTCTTTCATACGTTGTTGTTGCAGATCGATGTATATATTAAGAAATTCAATCTCCTTATTTAAAGGAACTTTGTCATTTTTTACTTCATACAGCATGTAACGCATTAACCCGGACAATTGTATCAGCGAATTTTCCAACTGGTCAGATTTTTTTCTGGCCATCGAAACCATATTGTTCAGCACATTGAACATAAAATGAGGGCTAATCTGCGATCTAAGGAACTGTAGTTCTGTTTTCAGGTTGGCATTTTCATTTTCCTGTAACTTTCTTTCCAGTTTTATCCTGTCCGAAATTAGGCTATAGGCAATACTTAGCAATACCACAAAAACAAACGAAAAACCGAAAGCCAGGATCGGTGGTTTTTTCATATCCGACCGGAGTAACAGGTTGAAACTGTAATCAGTTATTAGGAATCCGGCATATAATAGTAAAACCAAACCGATGAATTTCCAAATCGATTTTTTATTGAAATATTTTGGAATGAGAATGAATCCGATCAGATAAAATACAGCTATGTTATAGATGTTGATCCCCAGCATCCTCAGTTCAAAAAGAATCTTCTCTTTTTCGGATATCCGTATTTCATTATTGAAATGAGTATTCAATTCATTTATCCTTAAAGAATCTGCAGGGTGGAGCATCATTCTGTTATGAAAGGGAGCATGGTGGTTAGGTTCGGGAATCGTATGGCGAATGATGAACGGATACGCCAGAAAGAGTAACCAGAAAAGTGTGTGGTAAATAATAATTGCTTTCTTCGATAAAAACCATCCTTTTTGCATACGAATGTAAAACTGTTAAAAAAAAGCAAATAAATAATAACAATGCGATAAAACTCTGATGCAACAAGACTAAAAGCAAAAAAACAGATACGGTGTGCCAATTACTTTTTACCTTCAAAAAAGCCAAATTGTTTCAGTATTGATTTTGTAATTTCTAGCCTTGCCTGAGATATATCGGCTTGTTGATTTGCAGTTTTAATTAGCGTAACAAAAAAGTAGGGGTGTTTATTTTCCTCTATCCAGCCTATGAGCCATCCGATACGGCTATTGTCCGGAGAAATACCCATTCCGGATTTGTAAGATAATTTGTAAAGAGTATTGTCTTCCTGTAGCATAACACTTCTTACAATCTGTTGTGTCCGTTTCTGAAAGGGCAACTGGTCAAAGTATAATCGTTTAACCAATCCCAATTGCTCATCCGGAGATATCTGCAGGCTGTTATCGAGCCAGAATGTATCTATCTGTGGGCCAATGTGCATATTCCCATAATGTAGTGTGTCCAGCCAGTACTGCATGGTATCTTTTCCAATTCTGCGTGCTACTTCCTGATAGTACGGAACACAGCTTGTCTTAAAGGCTTCTGCCATATCCATATCTTTATTCCATTGGCTGAAGGGACGGGAAATGCCATCCCATTTTATTATCATCTTTTCATCGGTTATCCTTCCTGTTTCTAACCCGATAAGTGAGTTAATGATTTTAAAAGTTGATGCCGGTAAAAATCGGGTGGTGTCGAGTTGCATATTATACACAACTATTTTCCCGTCGGCATTATTTAATAATGCAAAACATCCATCAACTTTTTTTTCCTCGAAATATTTTTTAAGGCTGTTGTCTATCCTTGCCCTGTTGGCGGAACAGGAAAACAGAATGGAAGTACTTAATATCAAGAAATACGTATAAGTGGAACGAAATTGTGTCATAATAAATTTATTTGTCCAGATGCTTTGCAGTAGCTTCAAGTGTTGCATAGAATTCAGTTCCGTATTTTCTTATGATGGCATCTTTTAGGAATTTATAAACGGGTACTTTAAGCTTTTCTCCAAGAATACATGCAGCGCTGCACAAATCCTCCCTGGGTTCATAGTTCACAAATTCTGTCTTTTTATTCCTGCTTTTTTTAATACGGATGGGGTATAAATGGCAACTGATTGGTTTTTTCCACTTAACTTTTCCATCTAAATATGCTTGCTCAATGCCGCATTTAACAATATTGTTTTCATCAATAATGCCATATACACAAACCTTGCTTTTGATGGTTGGGGTTACCCATCCGAATTCTTTATCATATACGTACCTTCCCTGGCGGGCAAGTTCATTTATATTTTCTTCGGGGAGATAGGGAAGTACAGCTTCATATATTTCATTGAGGATATCCAATTCATCTTCGGCTAGCGGAGCTCCGGCATCGCCGTCAACACAGCAACCTCCCTTACAGTGATTCAGGTCACAGACAAAATGTTCTTCAACAATTTCATCGCCTATTAATATATTGTCAATTGCTATCATTCCGGCAAAAATAGTATAATCATTGTTCCTGTCTTATTTCTCTGTCGAAAATATGGTAAAAGATACCTGCTGGATGTCTATTTGCTTTGTTTCCATTTAAAACTATTAATGATGTGTTCAAGGTCTGTTTGCAGAAAATCCTGAACAGGCCTTAGCGAATCGGCATTAGGAGTTACTTCAAAATAAAGGGCCCCTCGTATGAAATTTTTTGTGGTATCGCTAAGAAAGAATTGCTTGGCCGTGGCAGCGTTGCCACCAACTTTGAAAAAAACACCGTTAAGATTATTGTTAGTGTGGATCAGGCTGTCTCTGATATAAGTGGCAGCAACATTATTCTTGTTGGTGAGGTTAAATGCATCATTTACCATTTTGTCAAACTCATTTATAGCTGTTGAGTCTTTGTATTTGCCATTAGCTCCTTTTACCTTATAAAATGCTTTTCCCCCTATAATTTTATAACTAAGGAATATTCTTCCATTGAATTGAGGAAAATCAATATTTACCCAGTATGGATTTTCAGGGGCGCTGTCAAAGTAAGTGCTATCCCGGACTATTCTTGCATAAGCGGGGTATTCGAAGCTATAGGGGAATCCGGGTTCGTCAAATGTTACATAACTTCTTTTTGGAAGGTCAATTCTGAAATACCCCTTTTTCCGTGTACCGTAAGACGAATTACAGGATTCAATTAATGTTGTAAAAAGAATAATCCCGAATAAGGGTATGATAAAACCGGAAAAAGGGTTATGGCGGGTTTGCATGGTTATTCTATAGCTTTATTACAGTTCCTTGTTGTCGGGTGTACTGATAATTACTTTTACTTTGTCTATCCTGTTCTTATTTATAGCCAGTGGTACAAAAACAAATCGGCCATCGCGTATTTCTTCATCAATTAGCGGGAATTTGCCGGCTATTTCAAGCACAAGCCCGGCAAGCGAATCACTGTCTCCTCGTACATCATCAAAGGAATCTGCTTTTATTTTCATCATCTTGCATACATCATTGATCATTGTCTTTCCTTCAAAGATATACGTATTGTCATCTATCTTTTTATTGGCGCTTTCTTCATCATCAAATTCATCATGGATATCCCCGATTATTTCTTCAAT
>CAZKPH010000077.1:0-8815 GCA_964554605.1 uncultured Ferruginibacter sp. | reverse complement strand
CATTTTTGTGTAAAATTGAGTTTGCAAATTACTGAAAATCCCCGATAGCTAAAGGCGGAACCTGAAAATTACCGATAGCTGCTATTTTCATAACTATAAGATAATCTTAGTCCCGGAATTCCATAAACCTATATAGGCAATTAACTCTCAACAACTTCAGGCACTTGCTCCTTACATCTTAAAAACTATCTTTGCAATATGAAAATTCTGATGGTATGCCTGGGCAATATTTGCCGCAGCCCGTTGGCAGAAGGTATTTTAAGAAAAAAAACGGAAGAGGCAGGATTAAACTGGGTCATCGATAGTGCAGGTACCAATGGATATCATACGGGGGAAAACCCGCACCCTTTTTCGCAAAAAGTTGCCAAACTTAATAATGTTGATATCAGTTTGCAAAAGGCCAGAAGATTTGTGAAGGAAGATTTTGACAGATTTGATAAAATCTATGCCATGTCTGCCGATGTTTTGGACGACATACGTTATATAGCCCGGGAAAAATTTGATTTTTCCAAAATTGACCTCATAATGAACGAATTATATCCTGGGAAAAATATGGACGTTGACGACCCGTGGTACGGGCCAGAAAGCGGTTATTACAAAGTATTTAACGATATCAGTGCCGCATGCAGCAAGATCATCGGCAAATATGAAAAAAACTAACCCTAAAACAATTGTTTATTCAATGACAAAACCAAACATCCCCCAGGGCACCAGAGATTTTACGTCTGCCGTTATACGTAAACGCACCTATATTTTTTCTGTAATCAGGAGTATTTTCGAACGCTTTGCTTTTGAACCTCTTGAGACTCCGGCAATGGAATACATGGAAACACTGACGGGTAAATACGGAGAAGAAGGTGATAAACTAATTTTTAAGATCCTCAATAATGGGCTTAGCAACCCTCAAAAAGCAGAAAAAATAAGGGAAGGGTTTGAAAAAATATTAACCGGCAGAAACAGTACAGAGATAACCGAGCGAGCATTAAAATATGACCTTACTGTTCCTTTTGCACGATTCGTAGCTATGAACCACGGGCAATTGACTTTCCCATACAAACGATACCAGATACAACCCGTATGGCGGGCAGACAGGCCGCAAAAAAGCCGGTATCGGGAATTTACACAATGCGATGCCGATGTCGTGGGCAGTACTTCTCTTTACAACGAAGTTGAATTTGCCGTGATATACCACAAGGTTTTCTCAACACTCGGAATCAAAGGATATGAATTACGCATCAACAGCCGTAAAATATTAACAGCACTGGCTGGATTGTGCGGAGGCACGGAAAAAATATCGGATATTACAATTGCAATAGATAAGATTGATAAAATCGGCATTGACAATGTTAAAGCAGAATTGGAAGAAAAAGGTTTATCGAACGAACAGATATCAGTAATAGAAAAATATCTCCTGATATCCGGAAACAATGAAGAAAAATTGACACAGATTGGCAATATTCTGGCAGAAAATGCAGTTGCGCAGGAAGCTATTCATGAAATAAGCTTCATACTTAGTAATGCAAAAGAATGTAATCTTGTTGTAGATTTTACATTAGCACGCGGGCTTAATTATTACACCGGTATCATTTTTGAAGCAAAAGCCCCCGCCAGTGTAAAAATTGGTAGTATTGGCGGTGGTGGGAGATATGATAATCTTACCGGGTTATTTGGAGTAACCGGAATCCCCGGAGTAGGCATAAGTTTTGGCGTTGACAGAATCTATGATGTCATGGAAGAACTTAAATTGTTCCCCAAAGAATTAGAAATATCTGTGAAAGCCATTTTTTTTAATATGGGAGAAAAGGAAAGTGCCTTTGCATTTGATAAAATGCAAGAACTAAGAAATAAAGGCATTAGTTGCGAAATGTATCATGAGTTTACTAAAATCAGCAAACAGTTTAATTATGCCGAAAAGAAAAAAATTGAGTATGCCGTAATCATAGGCAGCAGAGAAATAGAACAGAATTACTGCCTGGTAAAAAATCTTTCAACGGGAGTTCAGGAAATTGTAGTCTTTGAAAAACTGGACAATTACTTTGGTGCATAAAATGCCCTTGATAAACAGAAAAAATATTCAGGGAACCGTTGCCTTGTACAACTATATGAAATAAGTATTTTACCATGAAGGATTCAAAAAAAAATATACGGATTTTGTCGTTCGAGGAACTGGCTGCCCATTTAGCCACAATTGGCGAAAAAAAATTTCGTGCCAAACAGGTCTATGAATGGCTATGGAAAAGGCATGTACAGCATTTTGATGAAATGACGAATATTTCCAAAGAACTGCGGCAACATCTCGAAGATAATTTTTCCATGCCGGTTCTTAAAATAAATACCACACAACATAGTAGCGACGGAACGATCAAAACAAGATTTACAACAATTGACGGATATAATATTGAAGGTGTATTGATTCCAGCAGAAAAAAGAAATACAGCCTGTGTTTCATCACAAATAGGCTGTAGCCTGACCTGCAAATTTTGTGCAACTGGAAAAATGGAAAGAAAAAGAAACCTTGATTTTGATGAAATATATAACCAGGTAGCATTAATCAACCGACAATCGGAAGAATCATTTGGCAAAAAACTTTCCAATGTTGTCTTCATGGGTATGGGAGAACCCCTGCTGAATTATAAGAATGTATTGCTCGCCATTGAACACATGGTTTCCAATGACGGAATGGGCATGGGGCCTAAGCGAATCACCGTATCCACAGCTGGTGTTGCCAAAATGATAAAACAATTGGGGGATGATAAAGCTAGGTTCAATCTTGCTCTATCCCTACATGCTGCCGACGACAAAAAGCGGGACAAGATCATGCCGATTAATGAAACAAACAATATTAAGAATCTCGTAGAAGCGCTTAACTATTTCTACGAAAAAACAAAAAACGATATAACTCTGGAATACATTCTGTTAAAAGGTGTTAATGATTCATTGGCCGATGCAGATAATCTCATCAAAATCTATAGAAAAATCCCAACACATTTGATAAATATCATTGAATATAACCCTATTACCGGAGAAAAATTCAACAAACCCGGGGAAACAGCCATTATGCAGTTTGGCAATTATCTCGCCAACCACAAGGTAAACGTACGTATTAGAAGAAGCCGTGGCAAAGATATTGATGCAGCCTGCGGCCAGTTAGCCAATAAAGGATAAACTACACCCCGGAAAATATATTCTTCTATACCTGATTAAACTCTAAATGATTTTCTATGTCTATTAGATGAACAAAAAAATAATGACATGAAAAAAATCATATTGTTAGTCTGTGCAATTTCAGGCCTTACACTTGCTACCCAGGCACAAAATGAACCCAGGCCCGGTAAGATGCCTAAATTATCCCCGGAACAACATCACATGATGATGTTGAAACAACTCAACCTTACGCAGGAACAACAGGAAAAATTAAATGCCAACCGCGAAGAATTCAAGGCGAAGCTAAAAGAACTCGGCAAGAATGAAAATGTTACGCTGAAAGAATACCGCGACAAAAAAGAAGCCCTTCAAAAAGAAGAAAAAGAAAAAATGCTGGCATTGCTGACTCCTGAGCAAAAGGCAAAAATGGAACAATTAAAAAAAGATGACGAAGCTAAACGGGAGCAAATGGCTGATCAAAGACTAGAAAAATTAAAAATAAAACTAGCATTGACTGATGACCAGGTTGCTAAGATCAAAGCCGACAGAAAAGAAAGGCAGGAAAAAATTGCTGCTATAAGAGATAATGAAAAGCTAAGCCGTACTGAAAGAAAAGCTAAACTGGAAGCCTTAAAAGAACAATATAAAGACGGCATTAAAAAATATCTTACTGCAGACCAGGCAAAAAAATTTGATGAATTGAAGAAAAATAAATCAGTAATGGAAAAAGGGAAACCAGGGAAGGCAAAGCTACCTAAAGAACCGGCATAAGAAACAGCAACAGGCACAGAAAGGGGCGTTCCATTATGGTTCGCCCCTTTTCTTTATCTTTGTATACCACTACTGTTGGAAAACAGCAAAATATTTTTATTATGGCCAAAAATTATTACGACAAATTCACCAAAAAGAAAAATAGCGCTATTAAAGAAGGTTTCAAGCAAGCTAAACGAAAAGAAAAAAAGGAAAGAGCCGCCGCTATCAATCGATACTACGAAGAAAAAAGGAAACAAAAAGCTGAACCTGCCAATACCCCCCGGGTTTCTACTTCAAAAGTACCTTTAACCCAGACAAGAACCCAACCGAAAACAACCGATAATAAATTTGAAGAAATGCCACTCAATAAATACGTGGCACATTGTGGTATTTGTAGCAGGCGGGATGCCGTAGAACTTGTTAAAAGCGGAAAAGTTACTGTGAATGGTACCGCTGTAACCGAGCCGGCTCATAAAGTTTCCGATAAAGATGAGATCAGGTATAATGGAAAGATAATCTTTATTAGTAAAAATCTTGTATATATACTTCTTAATAAACCCAAAGACTATATCACTACTACTGATGACCCACAGGGGCGAAAGACCGTCTTACAATTAATAAAGAATGCTACCACAGAGAGAGTTTATCCGATTGGCCGGCTGGACAGGAATACATCGGGTGTCTTATTGCTCACAAATGATGGCGAACTCACTCAAAAACTCTCCCACCCCAGCTACAATATTACCAAACTATATGAAGCCCGCCTGGATAAACCGCTTGCAAAAACTGACCTTGACAGATTGCTAAAAGGCATCCGGCTCGAAGACGGAGAAATAAAGGCAGATTCCGTCGGATATGCTGATGCCAGGGATAAATCCGTGATCGGGATAGAAATACACAGTGGGAGGAACCGTATTGTTCGCCGTATGTTCGAATTCCTTGGCTATGACGTAAAGGGTCTTGACAGGGTCATGTATGCCTTCCTTACTAAAAAAAACGTTGAAAGAGGTAAATGGCGATTCCTTACAGAAAAAGAGATCAGGCAATTGAAATATCTCAATAACAACATTAAAAAATAACATTTACATTTCTTCTCCTCTATGACGAATTATAGTGAGGCAATATCCTTATATTTCAAAATGGATATGGTCATTTTTGAGAACAATGAGTTTATTGCCGTGAATAAACCCTCCGGCTTGTTATCCGTACCCGACAGACAGCAAAGCCAGCCCTCTTTAAAAGATATTTTACATAAAAAATACGGCAGTATTTATACAATACACAGACTTGATAAAGAAACAAGCGGCATAATCCTGTTTGCAAAAACGGAAGAGTCCCACAAATACTTCTCAACTCTTTTTGAAAGCAGGCTAATAAAGAAATTTTATCTGGGTTTTATTCACGGCTCTCTACCTGATAAAACCGGGCATATAGACAGCCCTATTATGGAACACCCTGTAAACAAAGGCCAAATGATTGTACACACTAAGGGAAAACCCTCTCATACGACATGGGAAGTTTTGGAAGATATGGGTAAATATTCACTGGTAAAATTCCAGATACACACTGGGCGTACGCATCAAATAAGGGTTCATATAAAACATACGGGACACCCAATTTTGTGTGACCCTCTTTATGGAGACGGGCAGCCTGTATTTCTTTCTGCATTGAAAAAAAATTATAAACTCAGCAAAGAACAAATTGAAGAAAAGCCACTGCTAAACAGAGTGGCCCTTCACTCATTTTGTTTGCATTTCCAAGACAAAAACGGAAAGGAATTCGACCTCAAAGCCGAACTCCCCAGAGACATGAAAGCATTTCTGCAACAATTAAAAAAAAATTTGTAATAAAAAAGCCCGATAACCGGGCATTAAAGCTTTACAGATCAGGCTGTGGCGTATAACGCAAATAGGGTTTTATTTCCGTAATGCCTTTTGTAAATTTTTCGCGAGCTTCCGGTGTACTAATAGCCGGGGCCACTATTACATCCTGGCCATGTTGCCAATCTGCCGGAGTAGCAACGCTGTACTTAGCAGTAAGCTGCAAAGAATCAATCACTCGTAGTACTTCATAAAAGTTTCTGCCGGTAGAGGCCGGATATGTTATAATAAGTTTGATCTTTTTATCAGGGCCAATAATAAACAAAGACCGTACTGTTAAAGTAGCATTTGCATTTGGATGAATCATATCATATAGTGAAGCCACATTTTTATCCTCATCCCCAATTATGGGGAAATCGACCTTACAATGCTGCGTCTCTTCAATATCATTACGCCAGGAAAGATGGCTATTTACTGGATCTACACTTACCGCAAGTACTTTAACATCCCGCTTTGCAAATTCATCTTTAAGCAAAGCTGTCTTACCCAATTCGGTAGTGCATACCGGGGTAAAATCGGCAGGATGCGAGAATAATACCCCCCAGCTTTCGCCAAGAAATGAATGAAAACTTATTTCACCTATTGTTGTATTTGCTTTAAAATCAGGAGCGGTATCCCCTAAACGTAATCCCATAAAAGATGTATTTATTTTTCAATGTTTAAACAGTAAATATACGGCAAAGCCCTTTGAAAAAGTAGACTTTTTGTAATTTTTTTTTACAGTATATTTGACTCAATTTTACTTTATGCTATCTAAGAAAACACAATATGCGCTGAAAGCTCTGGGTTATCTGGCATCCAAATACGGCCAAGGGCCTGTATTGATTTCTGAAATTGCGCAGAAGAAAAAAATTCCGTTGAAATTCCTGGAAACAATTTTATTGGAGTTAAAACAGGCAAAAATTCTGGACAGCAAGAAAGGAAAAGGTGGTGGATATTACCTCATAGAATCTCCCAAAAAAACTTCACTGGCCACTGCAATACGGCTTGTCGGTGGCCCGATTGCATTACTTCCATGTGTAAGTATCAATTTTTATGAGAAATGCACTGATTGCGATGAAGCAACCTGTGGCCTCAACAAAGCTATGGCTATTACGAGAGACGCTACGCTAAAGATACTTGAGAAGAAAACACTTGCTGAACTTAGTGACGGATAGTCTTTAATCATCCCGAAGATGCCCTTTTAATCTTCATTTTGCCAAAACGATTTTTTACTTCATCGATGGCTTTATACAAGCCTGCCTTCTTTTCAATATCAGAAAAAAGATTGGTTTGTACTACTTCATTGGTCAGTTCACTTAAACGAACTCCTAACAGCCTCACAGGTTCTCCTTTTTTATATAGCTTACGGAATAATTCCTTTACAATCGGGATGATCTCATCATCAGCACAAGTATAGTCAATTGTTGCCTGCCTGGATACCGTTTCAAAATCTGGATAACGTATCTTTACGGCAATACATCCGGTGACCTTATCATCCTTTCTAAGTTCATAAGCAACTTTTTCAGTAAGCCTTACTAATTCTTTCATTAACTTATCGGTGTCCGAAATATTTTCATCAAAAGTATTTTCTGAAGAAACAGATTTCGACTCATGGTATGGGGTTACTTCTCCATTGTGGGTACCAAAACTTTTTTGCCATAGATCCAGCCCCCACTTCCCCAGCCTTTCTTCTAACTCGCCAGGCGATTTGAGTGAAATATCATGGATGGTATAGATACCCATTGATTTCAACACTTCATAAGTATGATCGCCAACCCCGGGGATTTTATTTGCCGGTAACGGCGCCAAAAACTCCCTCTCCCTGCCAAATGGCACCTGAAGATACCCATTAGGCTTTGCTTCGCCGGTTGCAATCTTGGCCATCATTTTGTTGCAGGAAAGCCCAAACGAAATAGGCAGTTTGGTCTCATCTATGATCTGCTGCCTAAGTAAAACCGTCCACTGCAACGGGTTAAAGAATTTATCCATCCCGCTAAGATCCAGATAAAATTCATCAATACTTGCTTTTTCAAATAATGGGGCTTTAGCAGCTATAATCTGTGTTACCCAGCGGGAATATTTGCTATACTCGGACCGGGAGCTATTGGCCACTATCAACTCAGGGCAAAGCTGAAAAGCTTTTTTGGAAGGCATTCCTGAATGTATACCAAACTTGCGGGCGGCATAGCTACAGGCCGCAACAACTCCTCTTTCCCTGCCTCCCACAATGACCGGCTTATCTTTCAATGATGGGTTATTTAAGACTTCTACAGATACAAAGAAACTATCCAGGTCAAAGTGTGCGATAATACGCTGAGGAAATTCCATAACCAGTTACATTGTTGAAAAAAAGTTATTGATATATCTCAAGCAGTCCATCGGGAAGTGAAACAAAAACCTTTCGATTCTTTTTATCTATTTTTTGCAAAGAAGCTTCATGCATGGGTATTAATGCTTCTTTTGTTCCCAACATTATCTTACAAAGCAACTGGTGTGGCTGCTCTATCACTTCAAGTATTGGGCCAAGATCGATCTTATTATTGATCAGGTTGAACCCTAACAGATAAATAGGAGAAGTGGCAGAGGCATATTTTTTAAAATCACTCTCCTGCAGCCAGACTTCCCTGGCTAACACTTTTCCAGCTTCCTCTCTGGAATCGATTCCTTCCAGTTTTATGCTTATCTCATTTTCATTCCTAGCTATAGCACTCTCAATAAAATAGGGAATAAAATTTTCCTTGTTATGTTCGATAAAAATATTCGCCAGGCCTTTTAAAGAAGTTTTTTTACCTAGATTATGATGTAAAATTATATTGCCCTTAAGGCCAAAAACAGCTACTATTTTCCCGATTTTAAAATACTCAGTCATAAAGAAATAATATTATGCAAGATACACAGTTAAGAGGCAAATAACTGCACCTGGCATTTTAATCAGTAAATGCCTGAATAAAAAAAGCAATCCCGAAAGAGATTGCTTAAAGAATTTGAGAACTAAAGAAACTTATTCTTCAGTTTTTGGCTCTTCAGTAGCGGGTGTTTCAGCCGGAGTTTCTTGC
>CAZKPH010000076.1:0-8843 GCA_964554605.1 uncultured Ferruginibacter sp. | reverse complement strand
ACCTGAAACTGGATAAACTGAATTATAGTGTCCTGGCATTAGGGGATAGTTCTTATCCATTGTTTTGCAAAACGGGAGAGGATGTTGATAAACAGTTACAACTGTTGGGTGCAAAACAAGTAGTGAAGCTTAGAAAATGTGATGTGGATTATGATGAAGAAGCATTAAAATGGATGAATGAGGCCTTGCAATTTTTATTAGGTTATGCAGTAAAAGAAACGATTCATCATGCATTTGCTCCGTCAAATAAACCTGCCGGGAAACAGGTAGCATCCGGGAAGGTACTTTCCAATATTATATTGAATGGGCAGGGATCTGCAAAGGAGACACATCATATAGAACTGGCCGTTGAGGGTGTGCAGTACCAGTGTGGAGATTCGGTAGGGATTGTGCCGGAAAATGCAAAGGATACGGTGGCGGCAATACTTTCCGAAACCGGGATTGGGCATTCAACGTCAATTTCCTATAAGAATGAAAAAATAACTGTTGCCGACCTGCTTACACGTAAGATCAATATTGTGCATCTTACTGAGCGGATGGTGAAATTGTACGCAGAAACTTTCGGGTATAATATACCTGCCGGCCGGCACGACCTGCAAGGCCTGGTTACAGATTTCCCTGTGAACGATAAGCAACTGTTTCTTGAATTGCTGATAAAAATGAATGCCATTTCGCCCCGGCTTTATACCATTGCATCGTCTCCAACTGCACATGAAGGCGAGATTCATTTGCTGGTAGAAAAGGATATGTATTATATAAACGGACAAGCCCGTTTTGGCCTCTGCTCTGATTATCTCAGCAGCCTTCCGGAAGGTGCGGAACAACAGTTTTTTATACAGGTAAATAAGCGTTTCAGGTTGCCTGTACCCGATAAAGATATAATTATGATCGGTCCGGGGACGGGTATTGCAGCCTTCCGGTCTTTTCTTGCGGAGAGAGAGGTGAGCGGGGCTACAGGCAAGAACTGGCTGTTTTTTGGAGAAGAGTCTTTTACCACGGATTTTCTGTACCAGACAGAAATACAAAACTGGTATGAGTCCGGGTTGCTGACGAAAGTGAATGTGGCGTTTTCGGGCGAACAGGAAGAAAAAATTTATGTGCAGCACAGAATACTGGAGCATGGCGAAGCCGTTTACGATTGGATTCAACGGGGCGCTCACATATATATATGCGGGCAGAAACATCCAATGGGCGTGGAAGTGGAAAAAGCACTTGCTACGATCATTGAGCTGTATGGGCGAATGACGATAGAAGAAGCCGGGAGATACCTGGAAGTAATGAAAGAAGAAGGGAGGCTGGAGAAGGATGTGTATTAAAGCCCGGCAGAGAGATATGGCTGAAGTGTGCGACGCAACAGAAGATGAACAGAATTACAAATGTTGGTTACAAAAAAAAATATTATGTCGGAAAAAGTGAATTTATCAAATATCGAAAAGATAAAAATGGCCAGCGATGGCTTACGGGGTACGTTACGCGAAAGCCTGCAGGATGAGATTACAGGTGCAATCAGGGAAGATGATAAAGCTGTAATAAAATTTCATGGCATGTACGAACAGGATGACAGGGACCTGAGGGAAGACAGGGCAGCCCGGAAACTTGACAGGCTTTATTCATTCATGATCCGGTTACGGTTGCCGGGAGGAGCTTTGACGGCAAAAAAGTGGCTTGCCTGTTATGATGTGGCTGGTAAAAATTCTACCGGTGTCATTAAAATTACAACGCGGCAGACAATACAGTTGCACGGTATTATGAAATCGAGGATTAAGCCCACCATCAAAGCATTCAATGCCGCCAAACTGGATTCTATTGCTACCTGTGGGGATATTAACCGAAATGTACTGTGCAGTTCGCATCCAAAGCAATCGCCACTTCATGCAGAGGTTTTTGCATATGCAGATAAGATCAGCCGGTTACTAATGCCGAAAACAAAAGCTTATTATGAGATATGGCTGGATGAAGAACCCCTGACGGATACGAAGCAGGAAGAAGACCCTCTTTACCAGAAACGGTATCTGCCACGTAAATTTAAGATAGCGATAGCTATACCGCCCAATAATGATGTAGATGTTTTTACTAATGATATCGGGCTTATTGCTATAATTGAGAATGGCAAATTGCAAGGGTTTAATATTGCTGTGGGAGGAGGCTTGTCGACTACTCACGGTAATGCAGAAACGTATGCCAGGTTGGGTACCGTATTGGGATTTGTAGATACGGAAGACAAATTATTGAAGGCTGTTTATGAGGTTGTAACGGTACAACGGGATTTTGGTAACCGAAGTGACCGAAAACTGGCCCGGCTCAAATATACGATAGACAGAATGGGCGTGGATGTTTTTAAGGCAGAAGTAGAGAAACGTACAGGCTTTGCATTGGAACCGGAACGGGCATATACTTTTACAAGCAGGAAAGACTATTACGGCTGGCATAAGGGAGAAAACGAGCGTTGGTATTATACTGTATTTGTAGAGAATGGGCGTGTACTGGATGTGGAGGGTTATTTGCTGAAGACGGCTCTTTATGAAATAGCATTGTTGAACAAATGTGCTTTTCTATTTACCGCCAACCAGAATGTAATAATTAGTGATGTTTCTGCATCCGATAAGGAGTTGATAGAAGATATCCTGAAAAAACATGGGGTGCTTCAGCATACGGAAGCGGCATCTCTTATCCGGAAAAATTCAATTGCATGTGTGGCTTTGCCTACCTGCCCGTTGGCGTTGGCAGAGGGTCAGCGGTATATGCCTGTATTACTGTCGAAATTGGAGCCCATGCTAGCGAAACACGGTATATCTGAACAGGATATCATAATACGGATGACCGGCTGCCCGAATGGCTGTGCCCGCCCATATGCTGCTGAAATAGCATTTATAGGTACACACCCCGGAAAATATAACCTGCATTTGGGCGGCGATAATGCCGGTATGCGATTAAATAAACTATATAAAGAAAGCCTGGATGAGAAAGGCATAGTAACCGAACTTGATGCATTATTATCACAGTATAGCCTGGAACGTACTTCCGGTGAACATTTTGGAGATTTTGCCCTTAGGAAAAAGTGGGTTAGTTAAGTTGGCGCATTGGGCATTTTTACCTGTCATTAATAGCATAAATTATGGGAGAACATAATAAACTGTTTCCGGTTTTTCTAAAACTTGCACAAATGCATACGGTAATCGTAGGGGCAGGTAATATTGGCACGGAAAAGCTACAGGCAATTATTAGAAATACGCCCGGCGCAAGGGTAACGGTAATAGCGAAAGAAATCGCGGAGGGAGTAATTACAATAGCTGATAAGGTTCAAAATATATCAATCCGAAAAAAAGAATATGAAGCTGCTGATATTGAAGATGCAGATATTGTAATTGTAGCTTTAGGAGATGATGTGGTATGTGAGAGGGTTGCACAGGATGCAGCCCGGCTTGGTATACTTGTGAATGTGGCAGATAAACCGTCGCTTTGTGATTTTTACCTGGGAGCGGTAACACAGAAGGGGAGTATAAAGATAGCTGTTTCAACCAATGGGATGTCGCCTACAATAGCGAAGCGGCTAAAGGAAGTGTTAGAAGATTGCCTGCCCGATGAAATGGAATTATTATTAGAAAATATGCATATACTAAGAAAGCAACTTGCAGGTGATTTTGCAGAGAAAGTTAAGCAGTTGAATGCAATTACCGCACCGTTAGTAGAAACGCGTAAATAAAAAATTTTTTAAAAAAAGTCCACTTAATTTATGGACTATAAATTATTTGCCTATATTTGCAATTGATTCATTTTGTGAATTTTAGGCGAATGCCAATCTGGATATTAATACGTTGAAATGGGTAATTTAAAAAGCAAAGATAGCCAGGCGCAGGTAATGAATAAGGAAACACTTTTTCGACAGATTCGCTCCAGGATTGCCAAGTATAAATATATACTATTACTTGCATTATCGTTGATCGCTGTCACAATCCTTGTGACGTTGTTCAGGATACCGGATATCGAAGCAGTAGAAACATTTGTCAATAAAGAACATCACCTGTTTTATTGGATGCTTTTGGTGGGTTTTTTTGCAGAGATCGTTGCTGGATCTATGGGTATGGGGTATGGGGTAATATGTACAACCATCTTACTTATCCTGAATATTCCCGGCCCGGCTATAAGTGCCAGTATACATTCTGCTGAAACTTTTACCAGTGCAGCCGGGGCTATAAGCCATTATCAGTATAAGAATGTAAATAAAAAACTGGTAAAACTGTTATCTATACCTGGCGCAGCAGGAGCTATTATAGGAGCTATTGCATTGATCCAGCTGGGCCATCATAGCCCCAAATTCCTAAAGCCGATGCTGGCCTTATACACAGGTTACCTGGGCGTAAAAATATTACTCAATGCATACGCAGGTAAATCGACACGGAGACAAAAGAAGAAAGTGAATATCCCGGGGCTGGCGCTGATAGGAGGGTTTATAGATTCTTTTGGCGGTGGTGGCTGGGGGCCGTTAGTGACAGGTACTTTTATTAAAAACGGGCGTACACCACGGTATGTGATAGGAAGCAGCAGTTTTGCCAAATTTGTTTTAACAATGGCCAGTGCGTTTACATTCATCTTTGCGGGAGGCTTCAGCCATTGGAATATTGTAGCAGGATTATTGATAGGAGGTGTGGTCACGGCGCCATTCTCAGCTTTGCTTACGTCTCGTTTGCCGGTAAGAAAAATGTTTGTTGCAGTAGGGATTGTGGTAATTATTTGTAGCATGATTACTTTGACAAGGGCTATAATGGCATGGTAGATTTTTTTTATGCTTATATAGTCTATTAAAATTATGGACTAAATTGTATTTATAATTTTTCCGATATAGTTGAAAATCTCTTGGTATTAAACAAAATTATTTATCAAAACAGACATTTATGAAAGTAAAACAGATCGCATTATTATTATTCGGGTTATTTCCGTTAGTTACGTTTGCACAGTTGAATGGAGCATTCCTGCTAAGCGGAAAGGTTGTAGGGGAAAACCATGAGCCGGTACCAGCAGCCAGCATCATTATTAAAGGGACGAAGTTTGGTACCAGTTCGGATTCCATCGGTAGGTTTTCACTGGTAGTGAACCAGAAGTTTCCAATTCGTTTGGTTATTTCTTCCCTGGGGTTTGCAACACAGGAAATTGAAATACGCAACCCTAATGCCAAAGTATCGGTGCAATTGGCGTCGCAGACTTACCTGGCCAATGAAGTGGTTGTTACTGCCAGTCGTACTTCAGAAAAAATACTGCGTTCTCCGGTAAGTATTGAGAAGATCGATATAAAAGCATTAAAAGAAACGCCTGCTCCCAGTTTCTATGATGCTTTGGGGAATGTAAAAGGTGTGCAGCTTACGACATCTTCAATTACTTTCAAAGTGCCTAATACCCGTGGTTTTAATATTCCCAACAACTTTCGTTTTATGCAATTGGTAGATGGGATAGATATGCAGGCTGCCACACTTGGCGTACCTCTTGGTAATGCCATAGGCCCGACAGAACTGGATGTACAAAGTGTGGAAGTAACTCCCGGCGCCGCTTCTGCCTTATATGGTATGAATGCAATCAATGGGATGTCGAATATTCTTACAAAAAACCCTTTTACCTCCCAGGGATTAAGCTTATTTCAACGTACGGGAGTAAACCATGTTGACGGGATTGACCATGACCCGGGGATATTAACTGAAACGGCTATACGCTATGCGAAGGCTTTTAAAGATAAATTTGCCTTTAAAGTGAATTTTGGGTATATGCAGGCAATTGACTGGATATCCAATACCCAAACGGACCAAAACCCTAATACACGCAATACGGCGAACCCGGCTTATCCCGTTCTCAATGGCGCCAATAATATTGCCTTTGACGGATGGAATAAATATGGGGATGATGTTTTAGCCGGGAGTAATACCGTTTCTGTTACAGGGTTGAATATTGATGGTGTTTCAAACAGGACACTTACTGTAGCCCGTACCGGCTATTGGGAAAAAGATTTGGTAGATCCAAAAGTGAATAACCTGAAATTTGATGCGGCGCTTCATTATAAATTTTCTCCCAATACTGTTTTATCATATTCCTATCGTTACGGAAAGATGGATGGTGTGTTTCAAAGAGGGAATAAGATCAAACTTGATAATATGGTTGTGCAAAATCATCAGTTGGAGTTGAAAGGTAAGAACTTTACTGTAAAGACATATGTATCCCAGGAAAATTCGGGTGACTCATATAATGTAAAGCCATTAGCAGATAATATGGAACTTTATACGGGGGGGAGCGCCAGTGCGTGGGGAACCAAATTTAAGAATGCCCTTAATACTTATATTGCCGATAATGGCCCGCTGACTTCAGCTAATCTTGTTGCGGCTACGCAATATGCACGTCAGAAAGCTGATGCAAGCCGTGCGGAACCCGGAACTGAGAGATTCAATCGTGTAAAGGATTCTATTATAAAGATCAATAACTGGGATATAAAATCCAGTACAATACCTGATGCCCCTGTAACCGGTGGTGCCGCACTGGTTCAGAAGAGTAACCTTTACCATCTGGAAGGCCAGTGGGACCTTTCGAAGCCTGTTAAGATTTTTAACCTGTTGGTTGGTGCAGATGCAAGGGTATATGAGATCATTCCGGACGGGAATAATTTTGTTGATTTCTCCCGCCCGATTGCAGATAGGAACAAGCCTCTGCCCGATGGCAGCTTCGGTGATAATATTTATTATAAAAAATTCGGAGGGTTTGCCCAGGTATCTAAAACCTTTTTTAAGGAAAAGTTGAAACTGACCGGGTCTGTCCGCGGAGATTATAATCCCGAATTCGATCCTAAGTTTACGCCTCGCCTGGCAGCAGTGTATACATTAAACCAGAACCACAACTTTAGGATTACTTTCCAACAAGGGTATCGTTTCCCGGCCCTGTTTGAAGCCTTATCGTATGTAAATAACGGCAGGGTTAAGCGTGTGGGAATATTACCAATAATAGATAAGGGGTTGGGTTACCGTGAGAATAGCTATACACAAACTTCAGTAGCTGCATTCAATGCTGCCGTAAAAGCTGCGGGGAATACCGATGCTGCTGCGCTTGCTAACCGGGGGCTCCTGAAAGTAGCGAACCTTCCTGATGGAAGGCCGGAAGGAATCAATTCATTTGAAGTAGGGTATAAGAGTGTATTGTTGAATAATAAATTGTTTATTGATGTAGATGCTTATGCAAATATTTATGATGGTTTCCTCGGGCAGGTACAGGTATATGTCCCAATCGGCGAAACAGTAGGTTCTGATGCGGCTGTGATCGCCATGCTTGACAGGAACAGAGATGCTACTACTGCCAGTGGAGGTAATAGTGCGAGTAAAGGTCAGGAAAGGTACCGTGTGTATACAAATGCTATAAACAAATACACTACTTATGGATCTACACTGGGAGCTACTTATAATTTTTATAAAACGTACACGATTTCGGGCAACCTGAATTTTAATGACATAAAGGGAAATAAAACCGCCGATTTGTTTGTCACCGGATTCAATACCCCCAGGTGGACAAGTAATCTTTCCATTGGCAACCGGGCTGTTACAAAGAATTTTGGTTTTAATGTTGTATGGAAATGGCAGGATGCTTTCTTGTGGGAAAGCCCATTAGTAACAGGAAAAGTAGCTGCGATCAATAATATTGATGCACAGGTCACTTATCGTGTTCCGAAGGCGAAATCAACTATTAAGCTGGGGGGCACCAATGTTCTCAACAACAGGTATATTCAATATGCAGGGGGGCCTACCATCGGAGCATTATATTATGTGGCAATAACGGTAGACGGGCTGCTGGTAAAATAACCATTGCCTGAAAGTTAACCATATATACTAAGAAATGCATGATATCGGGTTTGAGTCAGCATTATTAGCGTGTAATAGCCCCGTGGCCGAGTGGTGAGGCTCAGGTCTGCAAGGCCTGCAACGTTGGTTCGAGTCCAACCGGGGCGTCATTTATTTTACAAATAATCAATATGTTCTTTTACCTGTATGTGCGAGTGAGATAATAAAAAATAGTACAGTAATTTTGTGGACTAAATCAATTTGCATATTATTGCAAGCTTGTAATAATGATTTAATTATTAATGAAGTTACCTTCGAACCATATCTCCGTTATTAGCTGCAGTTTATATTACTGTTGGTGTTGTTGTTAATATTTGGTAGTGCGTGTTTAATTTATTTCTTCTTAAAAATTTTATTTGAATAATGTCAACAATACTGGAATTAATAGGGAATACACCTTTAATTGAACTAAAAAATCTCAATCCCAACAAGAATGTAAAGTTACTTGCAAAGCTGGAAGGGAATAATCCCGGTGGCAGTGTAAAGGACCGGGCAGCCTACAGTATGGTGAAAGGAGCCATTGAAAGAGGTGAAATAAGAAAGGGGACAAAACTAATTGAAGCTACCAGTGGGAATACGGGTATCGCATTGGCGCTTATAGCCAATTTATTTGGGATAGATATTGAATTAGTTATGCCGGAGGATGCTTCTGTGGAAAGAATAGCAACAATGCAGGCATTCGGTGCAAAAGTAATTCTTACGTCAAAAGATCGTTCAATGGAAGGAGCTATTGATTATGTAAATGAAAAATTTGCTAAAGGTGGATATATTGTGCTCAATCAATTTGCAAATAATGATAATTGGCTGGCGCATTACCGTACTACAGGCCCGGAAATATGGTACGATACCGGGAGGGCTGTTACTCATTTTGTTTCGGCAATGGGTACTACTGGTACCATTATGGGAGTATCAAAATTTCTTAAAGAAAAAAATCCTGCCATTGAGATAATTGGCTGCCAGCCAGATGAGAAAAGCCGTATC
>CAZKPH010000075.1:0-8865 GCA_964554605.1 uncultured Ferruginibacter sp. | reverse complement strand
TTAATCTGCCATAGTCCAGTGTAGTTGGTAGTGTTGCTGGGAATTTGAGCCCACAGACTTAAAGTAAAGCCATTTTGCAAAGCAGTTGCATCGTTGATCTTAGCCATAGTAGGATAGATCAAATAAGCACTGGTAAACTGTAAAGCTTTACCAATCTTACCGGTAACAAAAGCCGTAGTACCGGAAGTAGTTTCAGGTTGAAGACCAGATGTATCTTCTTTCCTTGTGTCGTCAAATGTCCAGTGTGCAATAAGATTTGCTTTGGCCACATCATTTGAAGTAAGTGTAGGCGCAGTCGTAACTGTAAAATCCGTAGCGCTTGTAGCAGTACCGCCACCTGTTGTTACGGTAATTTTTCCTGTGGTTGCACCTGTAGGTACCGTACAAGTAATAGATGTAGCGGAAACAGCAGATGTTGTAGCAGTCGTTCCGTTAAACTTTACAGTTGCACCTGTAAGGTTTGTACCCGTTATTGTCACTGTTGCCCCTACTAATCCACTTGGTGGTGAAAAAGAAGTAATCGTTGGAGCGGGTGTTGACGGGGTGCCACTATCATCACTCTTACTACAAGATGAAGTGATCACTGTTGTTGCTATTAAACCACTTGCTAATAACAGCATTACATTTCTGATTTTTTTCATTTTGGTCAAGTTTAATTTTAAGTAATTAAATTTATGGTTAAGAATTAATACACATATTTATTCATCCGGTATCTCCATTATCGAAACAGCAGCTCCTCCCCCTTTTGCCAATTTGAGTTGCAGTTTTGTTTTGCTGTTTACTTTCATTTTTTTGATAGTATACTTTTCTGCATCATGTTCCCAATCGCATCCTGGTGCATCTCCGTATATTGTCGCTTCATATTTCCTTCCCTGTTGAAGAAAAGAAAGATCAACCGGAATAACCCTGCTGTTTTCATCCGTAATAGCGCCTATAAACCAATTCCCTGTCCCTTTGCCTTTCCTGGCAATAGCAACATAATCTCCGGGCTCAGCCGCAATTATTTTTGTATCATCCCAATCCACTGGCACGTCGGAAATAAACCTGAAAGCGTCTTTATGTGTTTCATAATTTTCCGGGAGGTCGGCTGCCATCTGTAACGGGCTATACATGGTAACAAATAACGCTAATTGCTTACACAGGGTAGAACGAAACTTCCGTGTAGTATCGGCCGAGTAATTACTAAGTTTGAATATACCAGGCGTATAATCCATCGGGCCTCCCATCAGCCGGGTAAAAGGCAGGATTGTTTCGTGGTCAATGGGATTCCCTTTGCTAAAAGCAAAATACTCATTACCTCTGGCTGCCTCGCAAGCGAGCAGGTTGGGGTAGGTACGCTGCAAGCCTGTTGGGCGCATTGGTTCGTGAATATCAATCATTACTTTATACTGCATTGCTTTCTCTATCGTACGCAGATAATGATTTACCATCCATTGCCCATCGTGGTATTCGCCCCTGGGAATGACCCTTCCAACATAACCCGTTTTTACGGATTTATACCCATTGGCATTCATGAAGCGAAAAGCAGTATCAATAAGCCTGTCATAATTTGTGGCTGCGCTTCCGGTTTCATTATGCATGATCATCTGTACCCCTCTGGAAGAAGCGTAGCGTTGCAATTCCTTTACATCAAAATCATCATAAGGCGTTACAAAATCAAAAATATTTTCTTTCCAGTTGCTGCAGCATGCCTCCCACCCCTTATTCCACCCTTCTACCAATACTCCCTGTAAGCCATTCGCTGCGGCAAAATCAATATACTTTTTAACATGCACTGTATTGGCACTATGGCGCCCATTGGGAATCAATTTCCCATTACTATCCGTGCTATCCGGATAATCGGTATAACTCCATGTTCCTTTTCCTGTTTGCATTTCCCACCAGACACCAACAAATTTCATTGGTTTAATCCACGATACGTCAGCAACACGGCAAGGTTCATTCAGATTAAGAATAAGTTTTGATTGCAAAATATCTGCAGCTTTGTCACTTACAATGATAGTCCTCCAGGGTGTCTGACAAGGCGCATGTAAGTAAGCTTTATTGCCAACAGCATCCGGCACAAGATTAGAAGTAAGTTGAAGTGCCTTTGTATCCACATGCAGTTGCATTGCCGGATAATCCACTAATGCTGCTTCATGTATGTTTATATACAGCCCGTTCTTTGATTTCATCATCAGGGGAGTCTGTACAGATGCCGGGTCCTTCACTACATGCACAGCAACATCAGGATAAATTTCCTGCAAGGTTTTCAACCCGATATTGCTAACATTGCATTCAGTATATGGATATTCATTTGTATCGTAATCACCGGGAATCCAAAATGCCTTATGATCACCACTAAGTTTGAATTCCGTATTCTCATCCGTAACGATAAAATATTGTAAAGCGTCTTGTTGGGGAAATTCGTAACGAAATCCTACGCCATCTTCAAAAACCCTAAACACAAGATTCAGTAAGCGACCTGTAATTGCCTGTTTTAAATGTACAGCCAATTGCCGATAATTATTCCTGACCTGGCTCACTTCTCCCCATACAGGCGCCCAAACATTATCGACAGATGAAGTATCTGCAGATATAATTGTGTATCCGGCCCCAGTAGTATTATCGCCGGCGATTGTAATACCAAGGGCTGAAGGCCTGATCACAGATGTTTCTCCAAAGTTGACCCAATAAACAGGTTTGCCTTTAGCATCCAGATCAAAACCTAAGTTGATTTTACCCTTTGTAAGAGTATAATCCTTTTGCGCTATTATTGCCTGAAAGAACAACAGCGACATTACCAAAAAGATATACCCTTTTATATTCATATTCCTGTATAAAATTTTACAATGCACCCAGCAACCTCTTCGCTTTATCCATCTGCAGAGATGTTATGTAATAAAAGACCTGACTAAGTTTCTTCTGTCCTTCCGCATCGCCAGCCAGCGCTTTACGTTTCCAATATAATTTATCAACCAGTTCCAAATCTGTCTGCGACAAAGAGGAAACCTGTAATTTATTCTGTAAAGATGTAAGGAAGCCATAACCAAAATCCTTTGTCGGTTCAATCATAGTCCCCTCGCCATAATCATTCCATGTGCATAGCTGTATGGTACTGCAGGAACTGGCCAAGGCCAAATCCAGTGTAGCATTGAAAGTAGCAGTACCGTTGTAACTTATCTGCCAGCCAAGCCCTGACGACCAACCGCCAGCGGCGTAATAATCTTTGAACCCAGGATAAGCTGCGGCAATTTTGATCCCGCTATATGAGCGGTTATAAAAATTATTTAACCCTGAAAGATAATCGCTGTATATCCAGGCAAACTCCCCGGCTGCATTAGCACCAGCCTCAGACGACTGATACCATAATGTAAAAAAAGATGGCTTTGTGGCCAATACGGAAAATATAGTTGTCCAATCTGCAGCATTCTGAATTTGCTGAGGCCCAAAATCCAGCAAAAGCGGTTTCCCGTTTACTTTTTCATAATTAGATAATCCAAAAAACTTATTTTGCAAATATGCCATATCTGTTTGAGCGGTAGATATTTTATTTGAACCGGCATTCACCAGGTTTTGATCTTCATACACTATTGCAAAACTCAATCCGACCCTGTCCAACATAGACACAATCCTCTCCGTATTACGAACACCAAAAGGATAATCATATAGGTTTTGCCTACCGGGCCAATCGATCAGTACACCATCGATCCCACTTAATTTCATCAGCAACAACTGGTATTCAATCACCATTGTGTCGCCAGATGCATAAGGGCCAATCATAGGATAGAAATAGGAAGCTATCTGCCTTTTACCATCGCCATCCACAATATCCGGATTGGCTGTAGCCATCGTCCAGTGCTGCCCCCATGTGCCTGAGTTGGTAACATTTGTTTCAAACCAGGGCATCAAATGCACAAATATTTTTTTAGAACTAGTTTTAGAAACATTAACCGGCGCATATACTTTCACATTTCCTGAATAAAGATCTGTGTCGATTGAAGAGCTATTCTTCTTACAGCCTGCCATTAACATAATAATCAATGGCAGGAGTAAGATATTATTCGATATCAGCAACTTCATCTTTGTCATTCTTCCGATAATTATTTCACCTTTTTCACAAAAACCTTGTTTTATTAATAGCCCAGGTTTTGATCTGCAGCAGTCATTTTCTTATTTGTACTTAATTCCAGCGATGGAATCGGATAATAATACATCTTGTCTGCCCATGTTGCAATCTTAGTACCGTCTGCAATAGCAGTATCAAAATAAGCAGCTTCCCTGTCACCTATCTTCCAGCGGCATACATCAAACCACCATTGCCCTTCGGCAAAAAACTCTGCATATCTTTCGAAAGCCAGCGGGTTTGATGCCAGATCAACATCTGAGGAAGATGCTTTAGTAGCAGAAGTTAAAGAGGCATAATCAAATGATGAAGGAGAGTTTATCGGCTGACCGTAAGCCCTTCTATGAACCTTATTGATATACTCTAATGCCGATACGTTGTCACCGGTCTTTGTACATGCTTCTGCATAAAGCAAATACACATCAGCCATTCTGAGGAGATAATAGTTTGCTCCGTCACAGTCATTATAGAAGTAAATAGACCTGTCTATAGTACAATATTTTTTAAAACTCCAACCATAAGATTTGTATATATCCCCCAAATGACCTGATCTTGCAATTGGTACACGAAGCGTACCATCCTTATTATTGGCAGAGTCTACCCAAGGCTGCATAGCGCATACATATAAACGAGGATCGACAGCTTTGGTAGTTCTCAGATCCACTGACTGTTGGAAATAAGATGCGGGCATTACATATTGAGGATTAGTACGAGACGGAGTACCTGTAAAACCGGGAGCCTGTACTGTATCAAAAACAGGCAATGCAAAACCAAAACGACGTAAAACCTTATCATGCACAAAAATATTAACACGAGAAAGGTCAGTATTGCCTCCGCCAGTTTCCGTACCATCCAACCCCAATATCATTGGCCCCCAAAGAAGGCCGGCTGAAGTAGTAAGATCGTCGGGGCTTGTTTGGTTTGTAAATATCCCGGTACCGGACGATTTTCTTTCAACATTAATCTCAAACAAAGACTCTTCATTGAATTCATTTGTTTCCGGCAAAGCATTATATGAGTTGCTGTACTTAGCAAAAGGCATCAATGTTTTCCCGCTATTATCAATAATATCTTTTAAGATTGGCTTTGCCAATTCATATTGTCCTGTAAAAACATAAGCCTTCCCCAACAACCCTTTCGCAGCCCATTCAGACACCCGGCCTACATTATTTCCCGACCTTACCACACCATGCAGTTTATCTGCGGCATTTTGAAGATCCGAAATAATAAAATCCCAAACTTCTTTTACTGAAGCCCGAGGCTGAGAGGTTTCATCCAGCGTGGCAGGTATTTTTGTAAATATTGGCACCCCTTTCTTGTCTCCACCGGAAGTAGGTGTCATATAAGATTCCCCAAAGAAACATTCCAGATGGAAATAATACCAGGCACGGAGAAAATATGCTTCCCCTCTTAACTGGTCAATTGCCTGTATTTCAGTAGATTTTGCATAATGGTTTTCGTAAAAATCTGCCCTGTCCAGAAATACATTAACATTCTTTACGCCGGTATATAAGCCCGACCATAGTTTATCAACATAAGGGTTCGGCGCTGTTACACTATGCGTTGCCAGTTCGTTCCAATCACGGTCATCCTTATAGTCAAGGCACGCAGAATGCTCCAGCGATGCAAAATGTTTCGTTAGGAGTTCAAACCCATACAGATTGAACCCTTTCCGGAAATTAGAATACCCTGATGCGAGGAATGATTCAAGATCAGTAAAAGTTCTTGGATAATTTCCACTGGTAGTCTGATCTATCGGGACATATCCTCCATCCGGAATTTTCCGGCAACTTAGTACCACAGAGGATAAAATCACGATATATATAATTTTCTTTACCATTTTATAAAGTTTTTCGATGATTAATTTTATAACGTAATATCTACACCAACAGAGAAAATACGAGCGTTAGGGTATTTATTGATCTTATCTATACCCTTTGTAATAACACTTACACCTCCCAGTTCCGGATCAATACCCGAGTATTTTGTGATGGTAAATACGTTATTGCCCATAATATAAAACCTGGTTGTTTTGAGTTTATATTTCTGCAGTAATTTTTCCGGAAGAGTATAACCGATCTGGATATTTTTCAATTTTAGGTAGCTTCCGTTTTCAACAAAATAGCTGCTTGCTTTGGAGTAGTTCCCGTTCGGGTCTCTTACAAAATCCAGCCCATCCATGGTACCGATACGAGGCTGGGATGTAAGCCCGTTATTACCCAAAAACGAAGCTCCGAATATCTTATCGGTAACATTTCCGCCATCATATATAGACATTGTATAAGGAGCAACCCCATTATATATATCTACGCCCATAACACCATTGAAAAGCAGGGCCACATCAAACTGTTTCCAACTCAGATTGGCATTAACACCGTAAGTTAATTTAGGATATGGGTTACCGATAGTTGTCTTATCGGCGTCAGTAATTTGCCCGTCCCCGGTTTTATCCCAGAAATGAAGGTCGCCGGCTTTTGCAAAAGGCTGGCTTGTATGATACTGAGCCGCCTCTTCATCGGTTTTGAACATTCCCAAAACTTTGTACCCGTAGAATTGTCCGAAAGGAGCACCTACTGCCGTATAAGTAAGTGGTTGGTTTACCCATATACTATTGTCTGTAGCAGGGTAATTGCTATTGGCAGCATAATTGATAATCGGAGCATTTCCTGCATTATCCAGGCTTAACACTTTATTCTTATTAAATGAACCGGTAAAACTTACATTATAGTTTATTTTCTTAAAGCTATTCTTATAGCCTATCATGATATCGACACCGGTATTTTTTACAGAGCCGATATTTGTAAGAAATGCAGCAGGGTATTGGTACCATACATTATCTATCTGTTCATAACGAGATGGAATACCGACACTACTCGGCACAGGCACCCAGTAAAGCATATCCTCAGTACGTTTATCATACCAATCGAAAGTAAAATATAGTTTTCCATTGAACATATCGCCATCTATACCAATATTGGTTTCATACATACTTTCCCATTTCACATTTTTGTTAGCAATAAGTTCCTGTGTGTACCCTAACAAAGGAGAGCCGTTATTTGAGAAACTTTGTGCCCCCGGTACGGCAAAAGTTGTCGTATACTGATAAGCTGGTATATTGCTGTTTCCAAAACTTCCCCACCCTGCACGTATTTTGAATTGGCCAATAAAGGGGAATGCATTCTTAAAGAAACGCTCTTCACTCATTTTCCATCCTGTGGAAACAGACGGGAAATTACCATGCAAATGATTTGGGCCAAACGTAGTATAGTTGGCATCCCTTCTGAAATTAATTGTAGTGATGATCCTTTTATCAAAATCATAATTGATTCTTCCGAAGAATGACCTTACTAAGCCATTCGGGTCATACCCCCCCGATATACTTCTTGCCGACCCTGAGGTAAGGATATAACCAAAAGATGTACCTGCAACAGAACTGGCACTTGTATTTAATGATATGGAACTGTTCTGATAATTTTCATACCCGGCCAACAGGTTCAGAGTATGTATACCACCGTAAGTATGGTCATAAGCAAGAATAAATGCATTCAATGCCTGTTCCCATTTACCATTGGCACGATATAAAAGCGTATTTAGGTTTTGTGCAGCACTAGTATTATATGTCCCGTAATAAAGGTTATTTTCCCAAGTAGCATATGTATAACCGAATGTAGCTTTAAATGTCAGGTATTTAGGCCGCAATTTAGCTTCCAGATAGGCATTGCCATTGAATGTATATTCAGGGAATTCGAAATTGGCAGTTTTGATCTGTGCCATCACGTTTACCCCCTGGTATCCACCCGGAAAATCGCTCCAGGGATATTCAGGATTTCCACTATATGGCGCAGCAGTTGGCACTGTACGGAAAGGGTCTACAACAATAGGCGTCTTAACCGGGGTAGTCCTTCTGTGCCATGCATTCATCTGCTCCCCTACTTTTATTTTGGGAGTAATCTTAACATCTGTATTGATCCTCAACGCCTCATACTCGGATGCATTATCCAGAAAAATCCCTTTTTGTTTATTATATACCCCCGAAATGAAGAAATCGGCAGCGCTTGTTTTACCGGACAGTGATAAATTATAGTTTTCTTCCGTGCCATTGCTGAATAAAGCCTTCACCCAGTCATAATCAGGCAAAGCTTTTAATTGATCAGCCGTAAGGCCGGAATAATATCCGTTTGGATCCGTCAGGCCTTTGTATTTTAAAAAATCATTCTTATTCAATAACTTGAATACCATCGGGACAGTAACACCATACCTCGCATTGAAATTAATAGTTGGTTTGGATGTTCCTGAACCCTTCTTGGTAGTAATAATAATTACACCCCCCGCAGCCGATGAGCCATAAATGGCTGCAGCACTTGCATCTTTCAACACATCAATGTTGGCAATGTCCTGCGGATTGATGTTAGCACCTCCCGATTTACTGCTTTGTATAACACCATCAATCACATATAAAGGATCCGGCTGGCTTAAAGAGGATACGCCACGTATTGTAATCTGAGCTGATTTGCTTCCGGGCTCTGCTGATTCTTTTACCACTTCTACCCCGGCCATTCTACCCTGTAATGCTTCGGCCACATTCTGGGTCGGCAAATTCTTAATCTCATCGCCTTTTACAGATACTATGGAACCTGTAACATCTTTTCTTTTCTGAGTTGTATACCCTACTGCCACTACAGTATCGAGAGAACCAATCAGAACAGGCAATACTACCTCCACAGATTGTTTCCCGACAATTGACACCTGGCGAGTGGCAT
>CAZKPH010000074.1:0-8913 GCA_964554605.1 uncultured Ferruginibacter sp. | reverse complement strand
GGTAAATCTATGGAGTTCAAAGTGGTTAAGATCAACGAGACCATTAATAATTCTGTTGTATCGCATAAAGCTCTTATTGAAAGCGATATTGAGGCACAAAGAGCTGAAATTATCGGTAAACTGGAAAAAGGGCAGGTATTGGAAGGTACGATCAAGAATATTACCGACTTCGGTGCATTCCTGGACCTTGGCGGCTTAGACGGGTTGCTCTACATTACCGACATTTCGTGGGGGCGTATCAACCATCCTTCTGAAGTGCTGAAGATGGACCAGAAGCTGAATGTAGTGGTGCTTGATTTTGATGATGACAAAAAACGTATCAGCCTGGGCTTAAAACAACTGACTCCGCATCCTTGGGACACACTGGCTGAAAATATCAAAGAGGGTGAAGTAGTGAAGGGTAAAGTGGTGAATATTGAAGATTATGGCGCTTTCCTTGAAATCATGCCTGGTGTGGAAGGCCTGGTACACGTAAGTGAAATTACATGGGCTAATACGCCTATCAATGCTAAGGAATTCTTTAAACTGAATGATGAATACGAGGCTAAGATTGTAACACTGGATAAAGAAACCCGCAAAATGAGCCTTTCTATCAAACAAATGACTAACGATCCGTGGAGCGATATCGATGTTAAATTCCCTGAAGGCAGCAAACATAGTGGTGTGGTTAAAAACATTACTCCTTACGGCGTATTTGTGGAACTAGCTACCGGTATCGGCGGCATGATCCACATTAGCGACCTGAGTTGGCTGAAACGCTTTAACAACCCGAACGAATACACGAAAGTTGGCGAGAACATCGATGTTATTATCATGAATATTGATAAAGATGGGCGCAAACTGCAACTTGGCCACAAGCAGATCGAAGAAGACCCATGGAACTCACTGGAAGCTACTTTCCCTGTGGGAAGCATTCATGAAGGCACCGTTGTTAAAAAAGACGATAAAGGCGCTGTGGTACAACTACCATACGGATTGGAAGGGTTTGCCCCTAACCGCCACCTGGCTAAGGAAGACGGCAAGAGCGTAGGCGCTGACGAAACGGCAAAATTCATGGTTATTGAATTTGACCGTAATGATAAGCGCATCGTCTTAAGTCATACCCGCCTTTGGGAACAGGCAATTGAAGATGAAAAACAAGCTATCATAAAGGAGAAAAAAGCAGAAGCTGAGATTACTAAAAAAGTAGTGAAAAACCTTCAGAACAAGGTTGAAAAATCTACTCTTGGCGACCTTGGCGTACTGGCTGACCTGAAAGCTAAGATGGACAGTGATGCTGCCGCCGCTGCTGCTGCAGGAGAATCCAAGCCTGAATAGAGTATTCTTTACAGACAATACAATTTATCCCACTGCATTTCTTTTGCAGTGGGATTTTTTTTCCGGCTTCGCCGAAATGAACAATACGGTTTCAATACCTTTGCAACATACAAAACAGCATACATGAATAGTGTAAGTAAATATCTTGGATTACTCTTTCTTATTATCGGAGGGTTCCTGGCGTTTATATCCCTGCAAGTGGCCGGCTATTATATATTTAAACTGTTTTCGATAGGTTTGTTCGTTATGCCTGGCTTCAACAGTTTTTTCCAGTATGCAATAACAACTATCCCTTACCTCATTATACTCGCGGCGCTATGGTATCTTTTCTCCCGTATGCGGCTGACTATTTCCCGTATTAATAAGTTTATTAGTGGTTTGCTGTTAGCACTGGGAGCAATCGCCTGCCTTGTTTTCCTTGCAGCAGATACCCTTCATTTGTGGAAGATGAACTGGCAATGGATGATTACCCTGAATTACAATTTCCATTTTTTACTGGTGGGTGAAATCCTGATTGTATTCACTGCCGCCGCACTATTGGCAGCAGGTACCCCAAGGGAAAAAGACTGGATGGAAAAATATAAAGAACCTAACTTATAAGTTATTATCCTGCTGCAATCGCTTTTGCAGCAATATACCCTGTAGTCCAGGCATTCTGGAAATTATACCCCCCGGTGATGCCATCCACATCCAGTACCTCCCCAGCAAAAAATAACCCCGGCAGTATCTTACTCTGCATTGTATTGTGATCTACTTCGGAAGTATCCACTCCTCCGGCCGTTACAAATTCTTCTTTAAAAGTTGTTTTCCCATTTACCGGGTATCCGCATGAGCAGATGTTTTTGATAAGTTTATTTTTGGCCTTTGCAGGCAGGTCTGCCCATCGTAAATCCGGATTAATCCCGGAAAGGGTAAGCAGATATTCCCAGAAACGCTGAGGAAGGGAAAAAGGGTTTCGATTAGCTATTTTCTGAGATGCTAAATCTACACGGATACGATTGAATTTATCGTCCAGTGTTTGTTCATTAAAATCAGGGAGCCAGTTGATATGGATACTGAATTGATAAGACCTATCCTGTAATTCCCTGGCAGCCCACGCAGATAAACGAAGAACAGCCGGGCCACTTAACCCCCAATGTGTAATTAGCACAGCACCCCTCTCGGTTAATTTTGCAGCGGGGATTTTAACCTGTACATCCTGAATCGTTATACCCATCAACTCTCTTAACCCGATATCCGGGACATTGAATGTAAACAAAGATGGCGCCGGTTCTTTTACATTATGGCCTGTCTGCCGTAGCCATTCATATTGAAATGAATGGCGGCACCCCCCCGATGCGATGCATAAATAATCTGCATGCATAGACGCACCATTTGCAAAAATTAATTCCCATCGTCCATGTTCCCGGACAATATTATTTACCTGCTGGTTGAGTACTATATGCACTCCGTGCAACTGAGCCTCTTTTAGCAGGCATTCTACAATTGTCATGGACGAATCACTTACCGGAAACATTCTCCCGTCCGCTTCGGTTTTTAGTACTACTCCTCTCCGTCTAAACCAGTCAATAACATCTTTTGTGAAAAAATGATGGAACGCTTTTTTAAGAACATTGCCCCACGGGGATATTTTTTAACCATTTCGGCGATGGAAAAACATGCATGCGTAACATTACACCGCCCTCCGCCGCTTACTTTTACTTTATTTAACAACTGGTGGACCGCTCAACAACAACTACATCCAGATGGCTCCGTCCTATGCGGGCAGCATTCACTGCGCAAAACAAGCCGGAAGCACCCCCACCTACTACAATCAGTTTCTTTCTGTTTTCCTTCATAATTACAAAGAAAGCAAAAAAAACCGCCCCAAAAAGAGGCGGTAATCAGATATTACTCTGAAATTATTTTACAACAATGACCTGTTTAATTACTGTATTGCCGTTTGCAACAATTTTTACAATATAGTTGCCGACGGGAATGGAAGACATATCCAATCGTTCTGTCTGGCCTGCATTCTGTACAAACTTGTTACAAATTGCCTTTCCTTCTGCGGATAATACCGTGATACTTACCGGCTGCGCAACCAGTCCATCAGGCAATGTTATAAACATATCTTTCCTGACAGGATTCGGATAAACAGTAACTGCTGTGACTTTTCCAAATATAACTTTTCTAACATCACTATATGAGGCATTGCCATTGCCACTGATAATACGTAACCTGTAATAGTTAGTACCTGCACCTGGTTCCATATCATTAAACGAGTACTTACCATTGCCGGATTGCTGTAATGTACCTATCACAGTAAATGTATTGCCATCAGTACTTCTTTCCACTTCATATTTGCTGACTTCCAGTTCCTCTCCTACAATCCATTCCGTTTTAACGTAACTATTGCTTTGCGGAGTAGCTGTAAACTGCAGTAACTTAACCGGTAATACTTGTACTCCCATAATACCGGCATCTACGGTAGGCAGGTATTCCCCGGCAGAAAGGGAGAATGTGGTTGTCTGTCCTGTTGCAGCATTTGGATCACTACCGAGTGTAGCATCAGACTGAGACACATTTGATGTCTGTAATGTTAAGTTTGCAGTTGCCGGTAAATTGGTAAATGAGATATAATAACCACTACCTGGGTGAACATTACTAATTAGGTAATTGCCATTGCCATTTGTAACAGCAGCGCCCAAAAGGTTATCGGACCCGTCAAATAATTTAACCAAAATACCAGGGACACCCGGTTCTTTTGCTCCCTGGACGCCATCGCTGTTAGTATCATTCCATACCAGGTCTCCCACGGCAGCAACCGGCACTGGCCGGATACCGGCATCTATTGTAAGATCAACTTCGCCTGCCGACAAAACAATTGTACTCGTTTTCCCGTTGGAAACGCTGGCATCGCTGTTTGTATTATTTCCATTATCTCCGGCGGAATTTTGTTGGGTAAACTCCAATCCTTCAGGCAATGTGCCAAAGCCTACTACATATGTACCAGCAGAAAGGTTTGTAAATAAATAGTTCCCATTAGCGTCCGTAACAGCCGTAGCTACCACTGTTGTGCCATCGCTTTGATATAACGTAACCGTCATCCCGGAAACACCTGGTTCACCAGCATCCTGTACACCATCCCCATCCGTATCCAACCAGACTTTATCGCCCAGCACAGCCCTTACAGCAACAATCCCGGCATCTACTTTCAATTCATTTACCGAAGCGGCACTGGCACCGGCATTATCCAGGTCATACACGCCTGTAATACCTGTAGAAGGATCTGCATCACTGTCTGTACCCAGGTTTTCCGTACTGGCATCTTTAGTTGTAAATGAAAAACCTGAGGGTAAATTTCCGAACTGTACCTGATACAAGCCATCCGGTAATCCTACAAATTTATAAAGCCCATTTCTGTCAGTCGTTACAACATAAGGTTGTATCCCTGATAAAGAAGTATTGACATCATATAATGAGCCATCTCCATTTAATAATGTAACCGATACACCCCTCACTCCCGGTTCCCCGGAATCCTGTATACCGTTGCTATTTATATCTATCCATACATAATCACCGAGAGTATTGGTTTCCGAAGGAGGAATGATACCCAGATCAACCGTGAGGTTATCATCACCCTGTGCTAACGTATACACTCCCGTAGTAGAAACTGTTGCACCTGTTATAGTAGTTCCAGCATTATCGCCATCACTATCCGCAGAATCATCAGCGCCTGTATTTTGCGAAGTAACCTGGTACCCTGCCGGAAGATTAGAAAATTTAACCTTATATGAACCTGCACTTAATCCACTGAATAAATAATTACCTAAAGCATCGGTTGTGGTTATTGTCTGCGTTAAAGCACCAGCACCGTCCGGATCGATAGAGGTACCGCTTGCTGTAAGCAATTCAACCATTACCCCAGGCACTCCGGGTTCATTATTGTCCTGCAGTCCATTTCCGTTAAGATCATACCAGGCCCTGTCGCCCAAAGTGGCAAAGCCATTTGCAACTCCCTGATGTATGCCCGCATCCACACTTGTAATATCTACACTTGCAGAAATAAGCGCAGATGCATCGAGGTCAATAACCGAAGTACGGCCGGTAATAACATCCGGATCGCTATCATTAACACCATCTGTGGCACTTCCGGCCGCCCCCGAACCGGAAGCATCTTTAACTGTAAAACTATATCCTGCAGGCAGGTTGGCAAATTCGACAATATAATTTCCATCGGGGAGATCGGCAAAACGGTAATATCCGCTGGCGTTAGTAGATACTACATACGCACTTCCCGTAGCCGGATTATTAACTGAAGCACCCGATCCATTTAACAGCCTTACAGTTATATTTGCCACAGCCGGTTCTCCGGAATCCTGAATTCCGTTTTGGTTGATATCATTCCAAACATAATCGCCAATAGTGTTCAGGTTATTTGTACTGTTATACATCCCGAGATCAACCGACATATCCCTTGTAACGCCTCCTGATATATTCTTTATCTCATATACAGAAGAAACTGATTTCCCTGAATAAGCCGGATCTGTAGTGAAGTCATTATCCTTTAAATCATTTGTTCCGGCATCTTTTGCCGTACGTGTATACCCACTTACAGGATCAGCTACAACAAAATATTTTCCCGGATCTAATTGCGCAAATACATAATTGCCATTTATATCCGTAGTTGTTGCAGCGACTAAAATATCGTCGCCCCCTCCAATATTTCCATCTGCACCCGTATTGTATAATTTCATGGCAACACCAGGTATTCCCGGTTCATTAACATTTTGTACCCCATCTTTATTCAGGTCATTCCAAACAAGATCTCCCAATGCGCCTTTTGCATCATTACGAATACCAGCATCTATACCTGTTATTTGATTTCCGGCAGCACCGGTATTAATTACTGCAGTTTTTCCACTGGAAGGGTCTGGATCACTATTTGTAGATGCATTAGCTGGAGTTGTGCCGCCTATGTCAGAAGTTAGCACCATACCAGCAGGAGCAGTAAACCCGACATAATAATTTGTACCGGCAGGCAGGTTATTGAAAATATAATTCCCGTTTGCATCTGTTGTAGTGACAGCAATAATTGTAGTACCATCTGCGGCATACAATACAACAGTTATTCCCGCTACACCTGGCTCTCCTGCATCCTGGTTCCCATCTGCATTTGTATCAAACCAGACTTTATCCCCGATACTATTGAGGAGAGGTGGTGTACTATAGGCCAATCCTGCATCTATGTTCATATTGTTTTCGCCTGCACTTAATACAATCGAATAGGTTTTACCGGAATTTATATTTACATCACTACCATTTATGGAAGTAGCTGTAGCACCCGTTCCGGTAGTATTACCGTCATCCGCTGTATTTGTTTGTGTAGTGAATGTATAATTAGGAGGTAATGTAAAACCTACACTATAGTTGCCTGGAGCAAGGTCAGAAAAAAGATATTTACCATAGGCATCTGTAACTGTTGCACCAATAATATTCCCGCTTGCATCATATAAAGCCACATTTATTCCCGACACCCCCGGCTCGGCCCCATTCTGCAATCCATCATTGGCTGTACCACTACCTAACCCATTATCCAACCAAACTTTATCTCCGAGGGAAGCAGGTATATAAAAACCAAAATCGAGATTGTAATCTGTTTCTCCAAGAGCCCCGGTTGTAAATGCTATCATTGGTGAAGCAGTTGCAGATAAAACTGCGTCGTTATCAGACCAATCTGCTTCGCCATTTCCGGAGACGTTTACCTTGGTAACTTTATAACCAGCAAGGTCGCCAGTACCACTTGTAGAACCCACAGTCCAATCTGCCGCCCCTATTCGAATATTATAAGCGGTATTTGCCTGAAGGGCAACACCATAATCGATTCCCGTTGCATCGGTTCCGGTAGCAGATGTAAAATAGTATTCTCCATTTGTGTTCGTTGTTGTTGTTCCTAATAAAACATCATCGGCTGTCCCTGCGATTCCATCAACACCGTTAGTATAAATATTCACTGTTACATTTGCAATACCTGTTTCTCCGGCATCCTGGATACCATTGTTATTCGCATCATTCCAGATTCTGTTTCCAACTTCAATAGGGGGCAAATAAGATATGATCTCCATATCTCCTAGCCCGTTTCCTTTTCCACTATAACCAATGGCGCTACTAGAGCTTACTTCAATGGCATGATTGCGTGAATCTGCCCCGGTCGAGTTGCTGAACCAGTCTACACCTTGTTGCCAGATATTTGCCGGATCCATTGTCGTTGTTACAACGTCTCCAGTACCGGCAAGTGTTGCCAAAGCTCCTTCCGTGACATTCACATGATAATTCTGATTATAGGAACCGGAAGGCCCATTATAAATATTATCCTGATAATAGAATTCACCTCCGCCCGGCCCTTGCCCGTCAGAAGAACCGGACGTAGCAGCTTTTGAACTACTGGCACCTTCCTTTCCGGCAGACTCAATTTCATAGGTACATGAAGTTGTCTTGTATGCACGGAGGATATCTCCCAAAGATGTAGCTACTTCTGTACCTGTTCCGCTTAACCTGTAGTTGAAATGTCCTATCTGATCGCCAACACGGTCTCTGAAACCCAGTATCATTGAATTATCCGCAGGATCAAAAGCAATATCAGTGAGCATAGCCTGAGCATAAAACATCCTTTTTGCACTACTGAAAACAGAAAATGTTTTAAAAGATGTAGATCTCCATGGTTGAAATGTTTCATTGTAACTATCTCCATTTGTACCCCGGTTAAAATTCAGCGGAAATTGCAAAACAGGCGCAGAGGCAAAAGTATTGGTCGAAGGATCAAACTCAAATACATAAGCCCACAGATCTGTATATTCGGGAGTACCAGAATTATTATCTGTAGTTGTTGTTCCGCCAAACTCTCCGGTAGTAACTGCTCCAACGTACAATTTGCCTCTGTAATATTTCAATGCATAAGGCCTTAATAATCCCTTAGTACCATCGTAAAAATTGGTACTGTTATAACCCGATACGGTACTATAAGCGGTTATTGTATTTCGTAATGGAGGGTTAGGGAGCGAAAAAGAAGCAACAGCAGAAACTGCAGTCGGGCTTGTGGTACTATTTAATGTAAGCAAGTAAATTTTTCTATCATACAAATTCACTACGAACAAAGTATTCCCGTCATCGCTAATATCCAGATCACCGAGCCCAAATATACCTGGCTGCCCAAATGCAGAAGGGTCATTGTTGGCTGTAGTAATACTATTAGTTAATCCTCTTGCCGTATTGCTTCCAATAACCCCCATCCCTAACGGATAACCAGAAACAGGATCTGTTGACCCGAGATATGTGATTGTTGTATCCGTATTAACAGTATAAGAAGTTGTACTTCCAAAAGCAGGAGCTCCACTCACGGCATTGGTTCTCGTTTTATACCCATTTGCATCCATGTCGTAAAAATTAGTTACGGATGCAGTACTTAAAGAAGAATCAACCATATAAATACCGCCACTTCCCTGAGAGCCAAGGCCACTATGCCTCCTTACCGTAGCAGAGGAGAATATTTTCCCAGCCTGTTTACTATAAGTAATACCGTAGCAGTTTCCAATGTAACTAATCGCCAGCGTCTTC
>CAZKPH010000073.1:0-8953 GCA_964554605.1 uncultured Ferruginibacter sp. | reverse complement strand
ATTTCGGAATAAAATGTAAGAGTACATGGCTTGCCAACGGAGTCAGCCATGATGATGATGCCCCAGGAGAATGCTTCAGGGTATATAAAACAGCAGAAGATTCTTACAGGGACCACAGCAATTTCTTACGAGGAAGTGAGCGGTATGCTTTTCTTTTTAAGCTTAGCCCGCTGGATTATAAAGGCTGGGCTTACGGGCTTAAGAAGGCAGGTTATGCTACCAATGTAAAGTATCCGGAAATACTCATCAGGAATATAGAACAGTACAATCTTCAACAATATTCCATGGATGGTATGAAAGATATGCCGGAGTATCAAACGGACAAATTTCAAAATGACCCGGAAATAACCGTTTCAGCGGCTGACACAACAGCCTTCGCCGAACCTATCGAAAATACAACCCCCACAGGCAGTACATTGGATGTTTCGGATGCAGTAAAAGTTATGAATGGTGTAAAATATATTATTGGTAAAAAAGGGGCATCATTATTGGTAATTGCATCCAGGAATAATATAAGCCTTGCCAGGCTGCTGGAATTTAACGAATTGGGCGAAGACGGGCTGCTTGTAAAAGACCAGTACATTTTTTTGCAGAAAAAAAGCAAAACAGGTGCTACGGATTTTTATGTAGTTAAGCAAGGCGAGACAGTGTATGATGTGGCACAAAAGAATGCTATCCAGATACCCTATTTACTCGCCTATAATAAATTAACAGACGATGCCGTTGTAAAGCCTGGTACAAAACTGGCATTAAAGCCGGGTGTATCCCTAACTCCTGAAAAAAATAGCAAAGAAATACAGAACACAGTTAAGTATTACGAAGTGCAGCCTAAGGAAGGGTTATATTCGATCTCAAAAAAATTTGGGGTGAATATGCAACAACTAAGAGAGTGGAATAACCTTACCAGTGATTCGCTGAAAATCGGCCAGCAACTTATAATCTCAAAATAAACTTATCCGAATATGTCACCAATTATAAGAGTAAACGAAAGAGATTTTAAACCCTATATCAGTGCACAGGAAATAGAACGCCAGATAGAGAGGGTAGCGGCAGAAATTAATGCAGATTATGCAGGGAAAAGACCTTTGTTTATTGCTATTCTAAGTGGCTCATTTATGTTTGCTTCCGATCTTTTCAAAAAAGTAACTGTTGAAGCTGAAATCTGCTTCATAAAACTGGCTTCTTACAAAGGAACAAAGTCTACCGGTAATGTTATTACCTATATCGGGCTCGATGAACCACTGAAAGACAGGCATGTAGTTATTTTGGAAGATATTGTTGATACAGGGAATACATTATCCAAATTCCTTCCTCAACTTTATAACCAGCAACCAGCTTCACTGAAGATCGCTGCATTGCTTCACAAACCCGATGCGCTGGAACATCCTATTAGAATTGATTATCTTGGTTTTAGCGTTCCGAACATCTTCTTATTGGGATACGGGCTGGATTTCGATGGGTTAGCCAGGAATATCCCGGAAATATATCAAATAATTGAGGAATCCACATAGATTGGTATTTTAATTTATTGTAAATTAGCATATATTCCACTCATTCATGTTGGTGAACCCGTTGAAGAATATTCTCTTGCCGTTTTTGTCTTGCCTAATTTTTTACAGTGCAAGTAGTCAGTATTATCTTCGGGGGGAAATAAAAGACAATAAAGGGTATCCTATTCAAAACGTAAAAATCCGGCTCAAGTCTACCAGTCTCCTTTATTATTCTGGTTTTTCAGGTGGGTTTGGTATTACCACTTCGGCATTGTACGATTCTCTTTCTCTCACTTGCGATGGATACGAAAGCATCACAATAGGAATCAAAGCTGATGTATACCAGTTTATCGAATTAAAGCGCCTGGCTAGTAATGATAACAAGAACAGGCAGCGCCTGGTTTCTGTAACCAGGGATTTTACCCAAAATAATCAGTATCGATGTTACGTAGGAGATGAGTCTTATTTTTCTATAGTAGAAAATGAAATTGTTGACGCACGCAAATTTCCCAATACCGGGTTCGCATTAAACATCAATAAAGCATCTTATAGTAATATCAGGCGCTTTATCAATATGAAAAGTACTGTCCCTCCTGATGCCGTGCGTATTGAGGAATTGTTGAATTATTTCAATCTGAATTATAAAGCTCCCCCTGGGAGAGAGGTTTTCAATATCGAATCTCAATTGACCGATTGCCCGTGGAATAAAAAGAATAATCTTCTTTATCTGAATATTTCAGCACGTAAGCTTAACCTGGACAATGTTCCGCCCAGCAATCTTGTATTTCTTATCGATGCTTCAGGCAGTATGGAATTACCCAACCGTTTACCATTGGTAAAAGCAGCCTTTCAGATGCTCGTAAGGAACCTTCGCCCGATCGATACCGTCTCGATCGTTACATATGGCGGAGGCGTGCAGGTTTGGCTTCAGCCCACTTCCGGCGCCGAAAAAGAAAAGATCATCCAGTCAATAGAAGAACTTACTGCAGGAGGCGATACTCCCGGGGAAGCAGCCATACGCACTGCTTACAAAATTGCCAAGAGTACATTTATCAAAGGAGGCAACAATAGGGTAATACTTGCTACAGACGGAGACTTTAATGTGGGAGAAGTAACCGAAAAAGCCTTGGAAGATCTTATCGTGCTGGAACGCCAGTCCGGATTATACTTAACCTGCCTGGGAGTCGGGATGGGAAATTTCAAGGATTCTAAATTGGAAACACTTGCCAAGAAAGGGAATGGGAATTACGCATATCTTGATAACATCAATGAAGCAGAAAAAGTACTGGTAAAAGAAATGACACAAACATTCTACACAGTAGCAGACAATGTTTTTCTAAATGTAGAGTTCAATCCTTCTGTGATAAAAGAATACCGCCTTATCGGGTTTGATAACAAAAGAGATGCAATCATGGATAGTACCGGTGAAGTGGAAGGAGGCGAAATCGGAAGCGGCAATAGTGAACTCGCAATTTTTGAACTAACTCCTATAGCCGGAAAGCTACTTTCTCCGGATACGGTTGTTTGCGAGCAGGTTGCCAGGGTTACATTGAAGTATACCATACCCGGCGATAAGCTGAAAAGGGAAATGAACTTTATTTGCCCGCAAAACTATGCCGAATATTCCAACATAAACCGGGACCTTCAGTTTGGCGGCGTATTAGCAATGTTCGGATTAAAACTGCGCCAATCAAGGTATCTTCCTATAACAGACTGGGCAGATATTGAAAAACTGGCAATCACATCCTACAATCCATCCAAATTCATGCAAAAAGATTTTCTGGCATTATTGGACAATGCAAAAAAAATTTACTATAAGAAAAAGAAGAAATGGTACGAATAATCAACTGAACATTTCTCTTACTTTATCAAAGAATGATTTATCACTTTTATCCGGTTTAGGCTGAAAATTCTGGCTTACCTGCATCTTTTCAAGCATCTGTTTTTCTTCCGCAGAAATATTTTGAGGTGTCCAGATACTGATATGGATCAACTGGTCTCCTTTCTCATAGCTGTTTACCGAAGGGAAACCTTTACCTTTCAGCCGGAATATTTTACCACTCTGTGTCCCTGGCGGTATTTTTATTTTTGCTTTACCATCTATGGTAGGTACTTCTATTTGTGTCCCGAAAACGGCATCCGGGAAAGATAAATGAAGGTCATAAGCAACATTCAGCCCGTCACGTTGCAATTGAGGGTGTGCTTCTTCTTCAATAAGAACAATCAGGTCGCCATTTGCACCACCTCTTTCACCGGTATTCCCTTTCCCGTTCAGGCTAAGTTGCATGCCACCTTGTACCCCTGCCGGGATATCAATAGTCACAGTGTCTTCCCCGTATACCCTTCCTTCACCACGGCAGGCACCGCATTTATTTACAATTGTTGTCCCTTCTCCGTTGCAATTAGGGCAGGTAGTTACGGTTTGCATCTGCCCCAGGAAAGTATTTTGTACTCTTCTTACCTGGCCGCTGCCACCACAGGTACCGCAGGTCTGCGAGCTATTTTTATCCTTAGCGCCACTGCCATTGCAATGCTGGCAGGTAACATATTTCTTAACTTTAACCGTCTTACTCGCTCCCTTAGCCATTTCCTCGTACGTAAGTTTTATCTTGATACGAAGATTACTTCCTCTTACTCCTTTGCTACGGCCACCAGATGGCCTCCGTCCACCACCACCAAAAAAGCTACTAAAAGGGCTGTCGTCCCCAAAAACATCTCCAAACTGGCTGAAGATATCTTCCATATTCATACCTCCGCTAAATCCGCCTCCGCTGCTGCGGCCGGAACCAAAAGCCTGATGGCCGAACCGGTCATATTGAGCACGCTTATCCGGATCGCTCAATACCTCATACGCTTCTGCCGCTTCTTTAAATTTTTCTTCTGCCGCTTTATCTCCGGGATTTCTGTCGGGGTGGAATTGCATGGCCACTTTGCGGTATGCTTTTTTAATCTCATCCTGCGTTGCAGCTTTGGCAACCCCTAATATTTCATAAAAGTCCTTTTTCATCTTCTGGCCCTTTCGGGGTATTAATTTTTAGTTTTTTGTTATCGTCATTTTCGCAAAGCCCGGCATCAGTGGCGTCGCACACTGCAACTGCAAAATAAAGCCCGCCAGGATTATTTGCCAACAACCACCTTCGCAAAACGGATGATCTTATCATTCAGGTAATACCCCTTCTGAATCTCATCAATGATCTTCTCTTTCAACTCTTCAGTAGGAGCGGGTATTTCCGTAATTGCCTCATGTTTTTCAACGTCAAACGGAGTATGGATACTTTCCATTTGCTTAAGGCCACGGCTTTGCAATGTATTACGCAATTTGTTAAACACCAGTTGTATACCCTCTTTTATCTGTTCAATATCAGTACTGTTTTGTATTTGCTTTTCAGCCCTGTCACAATCGTCCAGTACTTCCAGCAGCGAAGCGATTACCTCCTTCCCTGCAGTCTGAATAAGTTCCACCCGCTCTCTGGCACTACGGCGTTTAAAATTATCAAATTCTGCAAACAGGCGTACATACTTATCTTTCTGTTCTTCCAGTTCGGCTTCAAGTTTTTCCGTCAGGTTATCTTCCTCTGGGCTGTTCAAATGAGTATTCCCCGGTACATCTGCATCGGCATTGATATTTATGTCATTCGATTCCTGCTGCCCGTTTGCAGAAGGATCCTGCATTTCATTTTCAGTTACTTTTTCTTCCATATTAACATAAAATTGTTTGCGAAGGTACAATAGTCAAACAGTTTGCCAATGGGTCAATTGCCGTCAAATTGACAATTTTTTTGAATCCGGCACGCAATAATGTGCATACTGAACGGCAAAACCTACCTTTGCGGCAGAAAACAATGGCATATCCGGGAATATTTGCCCGGGATTCCGGGCTGTTTCCCCGCACTGTTTTATGAAAAAAATTGTATTAAAGAAAAACATAAGCCGTAGAGTAGAGGCGGGGCACCCCTGGGTATTCTCCAACGAAATAAATACAGGCGCCTGTGATATTTCTGCATTACAACCCGGAGAAATTGCTGAAGTATATACTGCCGACAAAAGATTCATTGGCAAAGGCTATTGCAATCCTAAGTCACAAATCATTGTAAGGATATTGTCCCGTATAAAAGATGAAATAATCAATGAAGATTTTTTTTATAACAAGATTAGCCAGGCTTGGGACTATCGTAGAAAGATAGGCTATACCGAAAATTGCCGGCTCGTATTTGGCGAAGCCGATAATATACCCCAACTGATTATCGATAAGTTCAATGATTATTTTGTAGTTCAAACACTTGCTGCAGGCATTGATGCATGGAAACCGGCTGTCGTAAAGGCTTTGAAGAGGTTATTTAATCCGAAGGGAATTTATGAAAGGAATGATGTGCCTGTGCGGGAATTGGAAGGGCTTGAACAGGTAAAAGGCTTCTTATCCGAGCCTTTTGATACGGATATCGTAATAAATGAAAATGGAATTAAGTATCATGTAGATATTGCCAATGGGCAGAAAACAGGCTACTTTTTGGATCAGCAGGACAATCGGCTGGCTATAAAAAATATTGTAAAAAATGCCGATGTGTTAGGCGTTTTTTGCTATACAGGTTCCTTTGAAGTGGCAGCGGCCTGTTTTGGGGCAAGATCTGTATTGGGCCTGGATATTTCGCAAACAGCCATTGATATGTGCAACAAAAATGCCCGGCTAAACGCTGTAAGTGATATTTGTACATTCACCTGTGTAAATGCATTTGATATTCTCAGGCAATGGGGAAAAGAAAAAAAACAGTGGGATGTGGTAATGCTTGATCCACCTTCATTTACAAAATCCAGAAATAATATCGATAAAGCTATTGCCGGGTATAAAGAAATTAATTTAAGGGGAATGAAATTAGTGAAGCCGGGAGGCTTTCTTGTTACCTCCAGTTGTACCAACCTGGTGCATCCTGATCTTTTTCTGGATATTATCCGTCAGGCGGCGGTAGATGCAAAAAGAAAGATACGGCAGGTAATATTCAATACGCAATCGCCTGATCATCCGGTAATTCCCGATCAGGAGTATACGCAATACCTCAAATTTCTAATACTTCAGGTTATTTAAAAGGGAGAAAGAATAAGATGGAGTGATGCTTACTTAATCACCTGAAATTTACCAGATTGTAATATTTTTCCGCTTCGGTCTCTCAATTGATATACATAGATGCCTCTGTAAAAATCATTAAGAGACAAAACAATCCGTTGGGAAGGTACCCTGAGTTCATATACCTTTTTCCCCATGAAATTATATAATTGGATAGAATAAGTCCTGTCGATAGAACGCTGAAACTCAAACACTACAGAAGAAGAAGCCGGGGTAGGATAGCATTTCAGGACTTTAGCCTGTTGATCAACAGCCGGTTTGCTTTGTGCATACCCGCTCAATGTTAAGGCTACCGAAAAGAACAATATAGGTATAAATTTCTTCAATATTGTAAAGTTACTGTTTTCGGTTAAAATTGCAAATTTTTAGCTTTTTAAAAAGCAGTGTAAGCTTTTATGGGCTTACACTGCTGAGGATTAGGTTTATTGTTTTACAAATCTGATATGTTCAGATTTTGTACCATTTATAAATACCAGGTTATAATTGCCTTTAGGCAGGCTGGAAACATTTACAGATGTTTGAATAGCATCAGGCATCACTTTGAGATCAGATATTTTTCTGCCATCCATTGAAAATATTTCAACCTTAGCGCCATTGGTAGCCCTTTCATGCGAAATATATAGGGTATTAACAGCCGGATTAGGGAAAGCGCTCAGCGCTGTGAGTATCCTGTTGTTAACGGCTATGACAGAACTATATTTGAAATACCCATTTTTATCTGCGATTCTTAATCTGTAGTAAACAACACCGCTGGCAATTGTTTCATCTACATAGGAATAACTATTGTTAAGTCCCTGCGATGCATTTACGGAAGCTGCAGTGGTAAATGTCTTACCATCTGTGCTTCTTTCAACTATGTAAGTGCCGATATTGATTTCATTGGCACTTGTCCAATAGAGCTTGGTTTGATTACCGACTTTAGTGGCGTTGAAAGAAACTAAGACTACAGGAACGGTTCCATGTGGTTTTAAACCGAAAGTAAACGGACTGAAAGAGTTTACTACCTGCGAAACGATCGTACCGGTGGCCAGATCACCTGTAATAGTTGTACCTGTTGTTCCCACTTCATCATACCAAATACCTTCTATCAGGTGGGCAACAGTAATATCCTGATTAACATCGGGTACTCCTCCATTCGACCATGCTATAGTTTTGGTATTATCATAGTTCAGTGTGATCTGAGCATCTGCGCCACTGTTTTTCCTGATATCCCAATATTCGCTGGAGCCCACAGACGTTACAGGAGTTGCAACAGAAGTGGTTGAAGAACCGCTTGCATTAAAGTACTCTGCAGTATAGCTGCTGGCATCTGCGCTGGCTGGGGTTATGGAAGCTGGGCGATAAATACCGCCTTTGCCTATCGGAAATGCATATATAGTTGAGCCTGCTGTTAATTTAGTCATTGGCCCGGCAACATGCGATGCCGTGCTGCCGCCATTTGTTGCGGCTGCTGACCCTACTGTAAGCATATTGGATGCAGTAGTAGAAATAACACCATTAGTAAGGTTGAGGGAGTCATTTGCCTGCACACTTCCGTTAAGTGTTAAGCCGGCTGCATTATTAATTATAAGGCCGCTAACATTTGCCGGTAAGCCGTCACCTGAGTTCTGGGCAACACTGCCTTCATATGCATAAGTAGCAGTTGTGGAGAAACTACGTGTACTTGTTTGGATTGGTCCGCTAGCAGCAGATGCTGCAATACCTGCAGCGGCTCCTATTCTCAATTTAGCCCCGGCCAACAGATTTAATGTACCTGCACCTACAACGGTCTGTCCGGCATTTCTGAAATCAGCAATTTTACTTACATTGATAACCCCTCCAGCTGCAACGTTGATTGCCGTTACGTCTCCGGCACCCGGGCTATTATCTGCTTTTGTACCATTGGGGTAGAACTCACTAACATTCAATATGCCTGTTGCACCTATATTTAGTGTGAATGTTTTTCCTGTAACACCGAGGCTCATGTAGTTATTGGTATGGCCGGTCCAGCCATTAGCAGTAGTATTGCCGGCTACAGTGCCATCTACAAAAGTAACTGTACCGTTAATATTGATGGTTTGAGCAAATGTGCCGCTGGTATGAGAACTGGAGATAGGCGTATAGCAACTCCAAGGGGCAAATGTCAGGGTTTTACCGGCATTAACAGTCAAAGTATTGTTATCTCCTGCAACAGTATAAAAACCGGCTGCATTGCCTGCATTTGAAGAACCATGATTTTCTCCTGCGAGTTGAATTGAATCAGTATGCCGGGATTCCGGCTATCTTGAACGGATCCTTTTCGGGAGTCCGTGTTTTGGCCGTGGGTTAAGGACGGCCTGGTTGGGCGCCTTCAGACTGGCTGTTG
>CAZKPH010000072.1:0-9013 GCA_964554605.1 uncultured Ferruginibacter sp. | reverse complement strand
GTGATTCCTCCGTGAAAGGGAGGCGTCTTAACCTCTTGACCAACGCGGCGTTTTTTAGGACTGCAAAGGTAGTTCTTAGAAAGTAATTGTCAAAATATTTCTCAAAATCTATTGAAAATTAATCCAGTAGATCGGGCCTTCGCTCTTTTGTACGTTTTAGCGATTCTTCATGCCTCCATTCATCTATTTTGGCGTGATTGCCGCTCAATAATATTTCAGGCACATTCCATTCTCTGAACTTCTCCGGCCGGGTATAAACGGGCGGAGCCAGAAGATTATCCTGGAAAGAATCGCTCAATGCTGATGTTTCATCATTAAGTACGCCGGGAATTAGTCTCCCGATGGCATCAGTTAGTACCGCCGCGGCCAATTCCCCGCCACTCAAGACATAATCTCCTATTGATATCTCACGGGTAATATAATGGTCTCTCACTCGTTGGTCTATACCTTTATAGTGGCCACAGATCAATAGCAGGTTATTCTTCAGGGAGAGTTGGTTGGCCATTTTTTGATTAAAAGTCTCGCCATCCGGGGTCAGAAAAATGATCTCATCGTAGTTAATATTCCTGCTGAGGGATTCAATGGCATTTACTAAAGGCTCTGCCATGATTACCATGCCGGCACCGCCGCCAAAAGGGTAGTCATCTACCTGTGCCCTGGGGTAATTGGTATAGTCTCTCAGGCTGATGCAATTAATCTCTAATAGTTTTTTTTCTTGTGCCCTTTTTAATATGGAATGTGAAAAAGGGCTTTCAAGTAAACCCGGAACAACACTGATAATGTCAATTTTCATGAAAAAATTTTATTTGATTAATTTCCCAGAAAGGCATCCAGGTCTCGCTTATTTTTCTTCGTGGGCCTGCCAGTTTTGCTAAGCCTTTTGCCAGTATAGAAAGCAGATGCTGTGTATGCAATCCTTGTTAATTCTTCAGGAGGCGTGATATCAGAATAGTATTGAATTGCATCTTTATACTGAACACGGTGATCCAGCATTCCGGTAACTTTTATACGCCATTTTTTATTTTCTGTTTTTACTTCATATTCATCCCCGATCTGGACATTCTTAGAAGGCTTGACCGATACGCCATTCATTTTTATTTTCCCATTGTCGCAGGCATCAGCGGCCTGGCTTCTTGTTTTGAAAAGCCTTATAGCCCATAGGTATTTATCAATACGTATTTTTAACGCCTCCATTTTGCAAAGCTAGTTTCTTTTATATGAATGGTAATATCCTCCTTTCAGATTTGTTTAACTTAGCTGCAAATATCTTTTTATGTCACCGAAACATTCTTTTCTGCTAATTGTTTTATTGGTTGTTTATGTATTGTCAATTCCTGTGCTGGCTCAATACCCCAGGAATGTTATCCGGTGGACAGCCGATGGGAATGGGTATTACAAACTAAAGGAAGGCGCTGTCGTTGAAACAGATGCGAAAACATCCGCGGAGAAAATAGTTGTAAAAAAAAGCCTTTTAGCTCGTTTAGGCGGGAATATTGCTGCCTTTTATTTTAGCCCCGACCGGATGAAAATTTTGTTCTTTACTAATACCGCAAAAGTTTGGCGCTATAATACCAGAGGGGATTATTGGATATTGGATATTGCCTCGGGTAGCCTTATCCAGATGGGGCATGGAAGGCCCGGGCAATCACTCATGTATGCAAAATTTTCCCCGGATAGTAAAAAAGTTGCCTATGTAAGTGAGCATAATCTGTTCGTGGAGGACGTTTCTGGTATGGGCACCGTGCAACTAACGTTTGATGGTACACGAAAATTGATTAACGGGACATTTGATTGGGTTTATGAAGAAGAATTTGATTGCAGGGACGGTTTTCGCTGGAGCCCCGATAGCAGACAGATAGCCTTCTGGCAGGTAGATGCCACTAAAATAAGGGATTATTTTATGTTAAATACAACTGATTCGGTGTATTCGCAGGTAATACCGGTAGAGTATCCCAAGGTTGGAGAGGCCCCATCTCCAGTAAAAGTCGGTGTTGTAAAAGCTACGGGAGGGGATATAGGCTGGATGAAAGTAGAAGGAGATCCCAGCCAGCATTATATAACAAGGATGGAGTGGGCAGATTCCGCCACGCTGGTATTGCAACAGTTAGACAGGAAGCAGCAGGTCAGTAAGTTATTTTATTGTTCCATATCCGATGGAAACAGCAAAGTTTTTTATACGGAAACAGATAATTCATGGATTGAAACAAAAGGTTATTGGAATGATGGAGACCCAACCGGGTGGGATTGGATTAATGGGAGCAAAGAGTTTTTATGGGTAAGTGAGAAAGACGGTTGGCGCCATATATATAAAATCAGCAGGGATGGGAAAAAAGAAACACTTCTTACAAAAGGTAATTATGATATCAGCTCGGTGAAATGTGTAGATGAGAATTCAAATACCGTATACTTTATGGCATCTCCGGACAATGCCACTCAATTATATTTGTATGCTGTGAAGATGGATGGAAAAAGTAAAGCATGGCTTGTCGCCGGGAAAGAACAAATAGGGATGCATAATTATACAATATCTCCCAATGCCCGTTGGGCGTTACATACATTTAGCAGTCATAAAATATATCCTGTTAAAGAATGGGTTTACCTGCCAGATTATGCAATTAATAATGCTGCGAAATATCCAGCCGGGAAAAGCTTATCTGCAAAAATTCCATCGACGGTAGCATATACAACGATTATAACGGAGGATGGCATATCGCTGGATGCCTGGATCAATAAACCGAAAAATTTTGACAGTACAAAAAAATATCCGGTAGTGTTTTATGTATATGGCGAACCAGCGGCTTCTACTGTTGAAGATAGTTATGGCAACCATGATAATTTTCTTTATGATGGCGACATGAGTGCAGACGGCTATTTTCAGGTTAGTGTTGATAACAGAGGTACGCCCTCATTGAAAGGTGCGGCATGGCGTAAATCAATCTATCGGCAAATTGGGCGTATCAATATCAGGGACATGGCTATGGCAGCAAAAAAAATATTGGAAAAACCTTATTTTGATAAGGACAGGGTTGCCGTATGGGGATGGAGCGGCGGCGGTTCATCTACATTGAATCTTATGTTTCAATACCCTGAGATATTTAAAACAGGGATATCCATATCGGCAGTAGATAATTTACTTTTCTACGACAATATTTACGAAGAAAGATACATGGGACTTCCGCAGGAAAACAAAGAGGATTATATTAATGGCTCTCCTGTTACATACGCACGTAGGTTGGAGGGGAACTTATTGCTTATCCATGGCTCGGGGGATGATAATGTACATTATAGTAATGCAGAAGCAATGTTGAATGAGTTGATAAAATACAATAAGCAGGTTCAATTTATGGCCTATCCCAATCGAACACATAGTTTATCTGAAGGCGAAGGCACTCGCCAGCACCTGAGTACATTATACACCGGGTTTATAAAAAAATATTGCCCTCCGGGCCCCAGATAAATTATCTGTAAATCTAATATGATTGAATAATATTGACTATCAATAAATTTTTGCAGCAAAATAATTTGTTTTTTTTGTTTTTTTTTCTCATCTTTACAACACAAAGGGAGAACTATTAGCCGTACCAGCTACATACCCAACTTCTTTTATCATTTTTTCCTACGAATTAACCGTTTCAGTAATTAATTTATTTATAATAAATTAGTTTTACGTCCACTCTCCTACTGATAACCATCAGGATGGTTTATTTGTATATTCAACTTTACCATTAGTATTTCCAATTTCTGCGAAAGCTAAAACGTTCAGATAATTTTTATTTCTGAATTTCTTGAGAAACAATGAAATAAAACCTCAAACCTTATAAATAGCAATTATGAAAACACTTATCCTCTTCAATCGTATTATGCGTACATTGCTGGTGGCTGTATTAGCTTTCGGGGTATCTTTTTCAGCAGAATCACAGGTTATTCGTTCATATAACCTTGTATATTCTAATAATTTAAAAGGCGGTCATACTGCTTTCGGTAATACGAGTTTGACAATCAAGAATTCCAGCGGAGTGGTTCAGACTTCCCAGGTGAACGACTTTGGCAGTTATAGCAACGGTACAACCAGCCAGTACGGGAATGATAATTCCAACATGCAATATGTAGATATAGATGGCGGGTCTGTTGCCACGGCTATTATAAACACTGGCGACAATTGGGATTATTCTACCGCTGCAAGTAAGCCATCCGGTTGGCCGAATGTTACCACTTTATCCGGTGCTTCGGCTCCGTCTCCTCTTGGTTTTGGCCCTACCGGAACCGTTGCTACAACATTGACATACCTGAGGACTTACTATTTTACAAGAACGGTCAATTTTGATCCTACGCAATACGATAGTATTTCATTTAGTATTACAATAGACGATGGCGCTGTCGTATATGTAAACGGGACAGAAGTTGGCAGGTACAATATGTCTTCTGGAACACCTTCATATACTACTAATGCGTCTTCCAATGTTGATCCGGAACAGGCATCAACGATAACAGTTCCTGCAGGGGCGCCTTTCGTTAACGGTAATAATACTATTCAGGTAGAGGTGCATACTTCAGCAAATAATGAAAGTGGTACAGATGACCTTTTCTTTGATCTGAAAATGTCGGGGATCAGTTCTACCTTCAATTCTTCTTCTGCAGATCTGATACTTCCGTCTACAGGTACTAATACTATAAAATTTGCCCGTTTATATTGGGGCGGCCGTATTAGTAGTGGTGACGGTGGCGACAATAATATTAATCTTCGGACTATTAGGATAAGAAAAGGTACTTCCGGTGCCTACACTACCGCTGTAGCGCCCACGGCACAGGTAGATAAAGCTTTGGCATCAAGTTCTTTAACTGATTCCGTTTACCAGAGTTATGTAGATGTTACGTCTTTTCTTGCTTCTGGAGGTTCCGGCACTTACACTGTTGCAAATGTTGCTGCAGCAACCGGTTCAAGGGGCAGTGGTGGTTATTACGGCGGATGGAGTATTGTTGTTGTTTATGAAAATCCTACCACTTCTTATTCAAGCGTACGCGTGTACGATGGATACCTTCAGGTATATAGCGGAGGGTCTGTTGTAAATCAATCTATAACCCTTAGTGGTTTTAATGCTCCTTCTACACCTTTGGATTCCTCAGATGCTTATATGACTACGGTTGCATGGGAAGGGGATGCTAATCTGGCTGCATCAACTGCAAATCCTTTAGGGGATTATGTAAAAATTAATGGAAATATCGTTTCCAATGCGGTAAACCCTGCTGTTAATTTCTGGAATGGTACTATATCCAAAAATGGCGCTTTTGTAACATCGAAGAATCCAGATTATAAGAATCAAATGGGTATAGATATTGACGAGCAAAATGTAGGGGTTGGTTACGGAATTACTTCTAATGCTACCACAGTGGTTGCAGAATTTGGTACAGAAGCAGATCAGTATTTTCCAAGTGTTTTTGCCTTTACAATGAAAACAAAAGACCCAAATATCACTATCGAAAAAGCCGTTAGTGATGCATTGGCTCCTTACAATATACTTCAGGTAAACGAAGACCTTACTTATACACTTACAGGAAGTAATGTTGGCGTAGGGGCTGCTTATAATTGTACAATAGTAGACACTATTCCATCCAACGTTACATATGTACCGGGTACGCTTGAAATAGTATCTTCTCCCGGAAGCTCTATGGTGGGAGTAAAAACTGATGCTTCTGGTGATGATGTGGCTTTCCAGGGGGTTAATGGGTCCAAAAATTATGTGAAGTTCTTTATTGGAACCGGAGCTACAAGTAGTGCTGGAGGTATACTGTTGCCGGGTGAAAGTTATTCGGTGAGATTTAAAGTACGTACACCTTCGGTTGTGAGCCAGATATCGACAGTTATTAATACAGCGAGGATAACCGGGCAAGCATTGTCTGGAGATAATTTTGTTGATGACGCCACTGCTATCATCGGGCCGGAAGGTGGCCCATTATCTGTAAAAATGACTTCTTTCCTTGCCCTCAAAGAATCAGGGAATATAGTGTTGAAATGGATTACAGCCAGTGAAACCAAGAATGATCGTTTCGATATAGAACAAAGTACAGATGGTATCAATTTCTCAACTATTGGTTCTGTAAAAGGGAAAGGGACGACATCACTTACCAACACTTATGAGTATTCAACTTTAGCGGCATCAGGGGTTAAAGTTCTTTATTTCCGCCTTAAAGTTTATGATCAGGACCAAAATATTACTTTCACAAAAGTTGTTTCTGTTAACCTGTCGGGTGTTACTGCTATTAAGAATTTTGCAGTCTATCCCAATCCGTTTGTGAATAATATCAAAATGCAGATTCAGAGTGACAAGGATGAAGATGTAGTTGTCCGGATTCTGAATATCAATGGTCAGGTGCTTATTCAAAGAAATGTAAACCTGCAACCCGGAAGCAATATCGTAGTTCTGAAGGATCTGGATATGCTACCTAAGGGTATTCATACGCTGGAAGTAACTTCTGCTACCGGTAAAATGACACAGCAGGTAATTAAGTAAATAGTGTTTATGGGTACGATAAAGGCGCTTGAATTTTCAAGCGCCTTTTATATTTTCTAAAATTGCAGAAATTGGTTTAATTTATTTCAGCAAAGAATTTATGGAAATAGGGTATTGTCTCAATGCCTTTATAAAAATTTTCAAGATTAAACTTTTCATTGGGGCTGTGAAGGTTATCGCTGTCCAGCCCAAATCCCATAAAGACGATTTTGATGCCCAGTTCTTTTTCAAATAAGGCACAAATAGGAATACTTCCCCCGCCTCGTACAGGAATGGGTTTTTTGCCAAGCGTGGCTTCAATTGCAAGCGAAGCAGCCTGATAAGCCTTACTTTCAATAGGTGTCATATAAGGTTCCCCACCGTGATGTTCAAATGCATTTACTGTTACGTAAGGAGGAGCAATCTTTTTAAAATGGGTAAGTAACAATTCGGTCATTTTCCGGGAAGACTGATTGGGTACAAGCCTTGCAGATATTTTCGCTGTAGCCTTGCCAGGCAATACGGTTTTTGCCCCTTCTCCTTCATATCCGCCCCATATACCATTTAGTTCAAGCGTAGGCCGTATCCCGGTTCTTTCATTGGTTGTATAACCTTTTTCTCCCCATAATTCTGTTACACCCAGGTCCTTTTTGAACTCAGCTTCATTGTATGGGGCTTCTGCCATTAATTTCCTTTCTTCGGCTGTTGCTTCAACAACATCGTTGTAAAATCCCGGGATTGTAATGTGATTATTTTCATCATGGCAGCTTGCGATCATTTTTGCCAGGATTGTTATGGGGTTAGCTACAGCCCCGCCGTATACACCACTGTGCAGGTCCCGGTTAGGGCCTGTCACTTCTACCTCTATATAACTAAGCCCTCTTACACCGATATCAATGCTTGGTGTATCTAAGCTTATCATTGCACTGTCACTAATTAGTATACAATCAGCTTTGAGTAATTCCTTATGGCTTGCAACGAATTTTCCCAGGTTTGGCGACCCGATTTCTTCTTCACCTTCTATGCAAAACTTAATATTATTTTTCAACGTACCAGTCTTTACCATCGTTTCCAATGCTTTGACGTGCATATAAACCTGCCCCTTATCGTCGCAACTGCCTCGGGCAAATATTTTTCCATCAATGATAACCGGGTCGAAGGGGCCGCTTTTCCATAATTCAAGTGGTTCTGCAGGTTGGACATCATAATGGCCGTATACCAGGATTGTTGGGAGGGCGGGGTCTACAACCTTTTCGCCATACACAACAGGGTGCCCGTCTGTAGGATAGATTTCTGCAAGATCAGCTCCGGCTTCCAGTAGTCTGTTTTTAACTACCTCTGCACATTTTATCATATCCGGTTTATTCTCGCTTTTTGCACTGATGCTGGGAATTCTCAAAAGGTCAAGCAACTCCTCCAGGAACCTTTCTTTATTCTTTTCCTGGTAGTCTTTCCATTCTTTCATAATGATAGTATTTAGGTTGGATAAAAAAACGCTTGACGAAATTAAGCGTTTTATAGTGATAAGGATATAAAGAAATTTGATGTTTATCTTTTGCCGAATCCAGGCATTCGGCCCATAGGCATTTTATTCATCATCTTCATCATATTTTTCATTTGCTCAAATTGCTTAAGGAACTGGTTTAGTTCTGCGATATCTCTGCCACTTCCATTAGCTATGCGTTGTTTACGAGAAGGCGATATGATATCCGGATTACGGCGTTCTTCCAGCGTCATGGAATTGATTATGGCTTCTATTCCTTTAAATGCATCATCTTTTATATCCAGGTCTTTGATCTGTTTGCCGACACCGGGAATCATACTCATAAGGTCTTTCAAATTGCCCATTTTTTTTATTTGTTGCAACTGTGATTTGAAGTCTTCAAAATCAAATTGGTTTTTGCGGATCTTCTTTTCTAATTTAGCTGCTTCCGCTTCGTCGAATTGTTCCTGAGCTTTTTCAACAAGGCTAACGATATCTCCCATTCCCAGAATTCTTTGGGCCATTCTTTCCGGGTGGAAAATATCCAGTGTATCCATTTTTTCACCACTACTGGCAAATTTGATCGGTTTATTTACGGTATACTTGATAGAAAGGGCTGCCCCCCCCCTTGTATCGCCGTCCAGTTTAGTGAGTACAACCCCGGAAAAGTCTAGTTTTTCATTAAATGCAGATGCTGTATTTACCGCGTCTTGCCCGGTCATACTGTCTACCACAAAAAGAATTTCATTCGGGGAAACGGCATTCTTGATATTGGATACTTCCGTCATCATTACTTCATCTATAGCAAGGCGTCCTGCGGTATCAATGATTACTACATTCTTATTCCTGGCACGAGCTTCCCTGATAGCATTTTGTGCAATGCTGACAGGGTCTTTGCTTTCCCTTTCACTGTAAACGTCAATATTGATCTGGCTACCGAGTACTTCAAGCTGGTCAATAGCTGCCGGCCTGTAAATATCCGCTGCTACGAGTAGGGGAGATTTTCCTTTTTTGGTCTTAAGATAATTAGCAAGTTTTCCAC
>CAZKPH010000071.1:0-9017 GCA_964554605.1 uncultured Ferruginibacter sp. | reverse complement strand
AATGTGGGAGGAGAAGTCAATATTCCCGGTCCGGTTACCGTATCGGCGTTTTCGAATGCTTTTAACGTAATAGCATTAGCGGGTGGCGTTACAGGTTATGGGAACCTTAGAGATATACAGGTGAAAAGAAACGGAAGAATAATAGAAACCCTCGATGTATATAATTATTTGACAACCGGGGATCTTGGCAAACATATTTATCTTCAGAACAACGATTTTGTTCTTGTAACCTTCTTCGATAAAAAAGTACAGGCGACAGGGCAATTCAGGCGGCCAATGTTTTATCAGCTTAAGAAAAACGAAGGTATGAAAGCGCTGATAAAATTTGCCGGAGGGTTTACGCCGGAGGCTTTCTCTTCCGGGGTGAAGGTTATACGTTCCGAAAATGAAACGCAAGTGATCCGGGATGTAAATGCGACAGCAATAATAAAACTTACCAATCAGGATTTCCTGCTTGTTGACGTAGATATTGTCAGAGCAGACCTAATCAAACCCGGGCTTATAAATAAGGTACAGCTAAATGGGGATGTAAATTATCCTGGTACATATGAACTTAGGAAAAACGACCGGTTATTTGATATTATCAACAGGGCAGGAGGAATAACCGCCAGTACTTTCCTTCCACGGGCTTATATTTTCCGGGCAGGAAGGGATTCGGCAAACAATAACGTAGATAAAATTGAAGTCAATCTGCAGGATATAGCTAGTACAGGTGTTAACCCCAATAATGTTTTGTTGCAGTCGAATGATATTATTCAATTGTTTTCTAATAATGAGTTTGGCGATCAGCAATATGTAGAAATCTTTGGTGAAATCAGAAAGGAAGGAAAGGTTACCAAATACGGCGGTATGACGCTTCAGGACCTTATATATTTATCGGGAGGCCTGAGGCCATCGGCAGAATTTGGTAAACTTGAGATCGTTAGCGTAGTGGATATTGATTCTGCACAAAAGGGCCTGAAGCCGATCCGTACTATTTCCAGAACGTACAGTATTAATTCAAATCTGGAAATGGATTCAGCATCTGCCAAAGTACTGCTTCGGCCGTTTGATCAGGTATATGTAAGGAAGAACCCTTCCTTCCACTTACAACAAAACATTACAATTGCCGGAATAGTCAAATATCCGGGCAGGTATACGAAGCTTACTCCCGATGAAAGATTGTCTTCTTTTATAGAAAGGGCAGGTGGCATTTTGGAAAATGCCGATCTCTCAGGTTGTGTTTTGTTTAGAAATAAAACAGATATGCTGAGAGAGAAAATGGTAATTACAAAAGCAACATTGGACCCAGCAACACAACAGGCGCTTCAAAATGCCGGTGTTGCCCAGGATATGGGGATGCCGGTTAGTATTGATCTCAAAAAAGCATTAGAAAACAAAAATTCTACCGATGATATTGTGCTGCAGGAAAATGACGTGATTTTTGTTCCGGAAAAAAATCCTTTTGTTGCTGTTAATGGAGTAGTGCAATCCCCGCTGAAGATTGCCTATGAAAGCAGGCATAAAAGCCTCATGTATTATATTGATAAAGCAGGTGGTTATGGTGTGCGCCCGTGGCGAAAAAGAGTTTTTGTAACTTATGCCAGCGGGAAAAGCAAACGAACTAAAAACTTCTTCTTTATCCATTTCTATCCGAAGGTAAAAAGTGGTTCAACTATTACCGTACCACTTCGCCCTGAAGGAAAAGAAATCGGCGATATTGCCATACAAGCGATTACGGCAACAATACCTATATTGATAGCCGGTTTTATCTTTAAAAAATTATAAACAATACTGTGACAACTAACCATTTGCTTTTTGAGTGCATAAAGAATATAAACAGGAATAAGTTTTTTATACTTGTTTTGGCCTGTATAACAGGTGCCCTTCTCTTATTAATGGCAATCTTCTCACGGCCGGTCTATACTTCCAGGGCAACAGTTTTCCCGCTGACAAGCCAGAACGAGAATGCTATTTATGTAGGCGGGTTGAATGCCTTGCTGGGACTTACTGAGCCTGCAAAGAGTTTTAGTAGTGAGGCGGCAATTAATATTCTGGAACTGGCCCAAAGCCGGAATGTAAGAGAGAGTGTAGCAGCGGCAAGGCTGGCTAAATTTGGCAATAAGACAATTGCCGAATTACTTATCAATGGCTGCAACGCAGCAAAAAGGTTCTATTCTTCGCCAATTCCTGTACCTGCCGATAGCACTTCGCTGGTACTAAAGGGAGCTGAGCTTCTTCGCCCAAGAATAGATGCTAAAATTAATAAGAATAATGTGTTGGAGATATATTTCTCCTGTGCCGATAAAGACCTTGTACAACCGGTATCTGAAACTTTTATTGCAAAAATATCAGCTTTTTATATCAACCTCAGAACACAAAAAGCATATGCTGATTATTCATTTGTGGTAAGGAAGATAGATTCATTGGATGCTATCATCGGGCAGATAGATAATCGGGCAATCCGTTTGCAGAACTCCACTTTCTTTACTCCGGAGAGGCTCGAATATCAAATTCCTAAGGAGAATGTACAGGCAGACAGGGAAAGGCTGGTAAGGCAACGGGATGCTTCTATAACTACCCGGGATGAAGCTCTCTGGCGCTTGCAAAAAGTAACACCGATCATTGCTACACTCGATAAGCCTGAACCGCCTTTTGCGGTAGAAAAAAGATCTCCTGTTGTTTGGGGCTCGATAGGGTTCTTTGTAGGGTTGCTATTATCCTTATGCTGGGTTATCAGGCACCCGCTTATGAGCTATCTTAAATATGAGATCAAAAAGTCTCTTTCCGTAGATTGATTTCGTCAGGATCTCCTGAATGCCCATTTAAACATCTCTTTCCAGGAAGACTTTTTGCCGTACATTAAAATACCTGTTCGGTAAATTTTGCCAGCCAGCCATGTTGTACCTAAAAAACCGCCGACCAGAAGAGTTGCAGATAATATAAGTTGCCACCAGGGTACAACTCCCGGTGAAGGCACAATACCCATCATTACAATAGGAGATGTAAAAGGGATAATGCTTCCCCAAAAAGCTAGTGAACTGTTGGGATTTTGTGCAGCCTGTGTCATTATGATAAATGCAAAAATAATAGGCATGGTTATTGGCAACATCAGGGATTGGGCTTCCTGGGGGTCTTCATTTATCACACTGCCTACTGCTGCAAACAAAGCGGAATAGAAAAGATAGCCGCCTAAAAAGAAAAACAGGAAGGAGCCGATTATCAGTGGCCAGTTTAATGTGCTTATTGCATTACTGGTTGTGGCAATGGCCTGGGCAGCTTCGCTAAACTGTACTGTGCTGCTGCCTCTTAAGGCAGGGTTACTTTGCAATTGCTGTACCTGTTGCATAATATCCGATGGGATAAAAAACTGTGCAGCAACTGTGATGCCGCCAATTAAAATGATCCATAATAAAAACTGGGTCAGCCCTACTGCACCTATACCAATAATTTTTCCCATCATCAGTTGGAAGGGCTTCACGGAACTTACCATTACTTCTGCAATACGATTTGTTTTTTCTTCCACAACACCCCGCATTACCTGTGCCCCGTATATGAACATGGTGAGGTATATCAATATGCCGCAAAAGAAGCCAATGCCTGAAGTAAGGCCGGAATGTAGTTGTTGCTTCTCTTTACCTTCTCCTTTCGATTGTTTTAACTCAATTTTTTGTGCATTGGCCTTTAATGAATCCAATACATTCGTTTTTATTTGAAAATTATCTTCCAGCATTTTATTTTCCAGTATCCTGTTCATTTCTCCCCGGATATAATCCTCGGCAATCGGACTAATTTGTTTGTTCACATCGAGCGAGATAGAGTTGGCCTCATTCTGATTTATTTTAGCAATATGTATATATGCGTCAAACCCTGATTGCGTTAGCAGTTTATTGGTTGCCGTATCTGTAGTATAAGTAAACACAACGGTGTTATCATTCTTGTTTCTCAGGTTATCTTTAAAAATGTTTGTTTCATCATTAATAGCAATTTTATATTTGCCGGAGCCCTGTATGGAAAGGTAAACAGCGCCTACGATAAAGATGACCATAACTAACGGAAGTAAGAATGTAGATAAGAGGAATGTTTTATTTTTCACTCTGGATAAATATTCTCTTCTTATGATAAGCCCTATCTTGTTCATGTGAAATGCGTTTAAGTATAATGGATATTAGTTTACTTTTTGAAATTGCCTGGCAAACGGGGTACCCTCTACCAGTTTTATAAAAATATCGTTGAGGGATGGCAGGATTTCATTGAAGGCGTGTATTTCCGCTTTGTTTTCAATAAAAAAGCTAAGGACATCATTAGTAGATACGCCATCTTTAAGTTTTAACGTCATCCGGTTATGCTCTTTTCGGATCAGGTCGAAAAGGTTTGGGTTTGAAAAAGAATCATCGGTTGCAATTTCAATCTTGTAAAGATTTTCTTTAAAATCATTTTTAACGCCCATAACAGTACCATCCAGTATCTTCTTTCCTTTGTTTACCAATATTATATGGTTGCAGATCTCTTCCACCTGTTCCATCCTGTGTGTGCTGAAAATAATTGTACTTCCGTTATTAGCCAACCTGAAAATTTCATCTTTAATAAGATTGGCATTTACAGGGTCTAACCCGCTAAAGGGTTCATCCAAAATAATTAGTTCCGGATGATGCAATACGGTAGTGACAAATTGAAGTTTCTGGCTCATGCCTTTACTAAGGTCTTCTACTTTTTTATTCCACCAGCTTTGCATTTCAAATCGTATGAACCATTCTTTGACTTCCTTTATAGCTTGATTTCTGGAAAGCCCCTTGAGTTGTGCAAGGTAAATAGCGTGCTCGCCGATCTTCATTTTTTTATACAACCCTCTTTCTTCCGGCATATACCCGATACGGGAAATGTCAGTAACCGGGTCAAAAATTTTACCGTTTAATAAGATATTGCCACTATCCGGATAAAAAATACCTGTGATCATCCGGAGGAGTGTCGTTTTTCCGGCACCGTTAGGGCCTAGTAACCCGAAAATATCACCTTTAAGCACATTCATGCTAATGCCATCAACTGCTTTTTGCGTTGCAAAATATTTTTTTACATCATGTAATTCCAGCAGGTTCATCTTGTTAAAATTATTTTGCAAAAATATACCACATGTTGTGAAAAAAATGAATGAAAGGATGAGTGGTAGGGGTTAGCTATTTTCCGTGTTTGGCTGCTATTTCTAAAGCGGTTTTTTCTCCATCCATAGCGGCACTGACAATTCCTCCGGCGTAGCCGGCTCCTTCACCGCATGGGTATAGGTTTCTCAACTGCGGGTGCGTAAGCGTATCAGGGTTTCTGGGTATCCTGACTGGTGAGGATGTACGGCTTTCTGTAGCAACTACTATTGCTTCGTCTGAGAAAAACCCCTTCATTTTTTTCCCAAATGCAATAAACCCTTTGGCAAGCACTTCGCTAATGAATTCAGGGAGTACCAGGTTAAGGTCAGTGGATACTACACCGGGCTGGTAAGAGCAGCCGGGAAGTGTAGTGGAATATTTCTTTCGGGAAAAGTCTGTCATCCTTTGTGCCGGTGCTACAAAATTTCCGCCTCCTGCGCTGAAGCATTTTTGTTCTACAAGCTGCTGAAATTCCATCATGGCAAGTGGGCTGTCGTGTATACCTAAATGTTTATTCTGCAAAATATCAGAAAGTTCTACCTGTACAACCATTCCGCTATTAGCAAATGGATTATTTCTTTTTGAAGGGCTCCATCCGTTTACAACCAGTTCGGCAGGTGCCGTTGCTGCAGGGGCTATAATTCCACCGGGACACATACAAAATGAAAAGACCCCTTTTTTATTCACCTGCTGAACAAGGCTGTAGGCTGCGGGGGGTAAGTATTCGCCCCGGGAAGAACAATGGTATTGAATACTGTCAATCAGTTCCTGCGGATGTTCAACTCTGGCGCCAAGTGCAAACGGTTTAGCTTCCAGTTGTAGTTTGTATGTATGCAATAGTTTGAAAATGTCTCTGGCCGAATGGCCGGTGGACAATATAAAATCATCTGCCGGGAATACACTGCCATCCTCAGTTTTGACTGCTTCGATACATTGGTTTTTTATAATAAGCCCTGTCACTTTTTTTTCAAAATAATACTCTCCTCCACAGGCAAGGATACACTTGCGCATAGCGGTGATTATTTGGGGAAGTTTGTTTGTGCCGATATGCGGATGGGCTTCAAATAGTATTTTTTCTTCGGCACCAAAGTATACAAAGAGGTTTAATATCCTGTCAATATCTCCTCTTTTATTACTTCGGGTATAGAGTTTTCCATCACTATATGTACCGGCTCCCCCTTCCCCAAAACAATAATTGCTTTCCGGATTTATTATTCCTTCACGGTTGAGCAATGCCAGGTCACGCCTCCGTGCTTTAACGTCTTTGCCCCTTTCGAGCAGAATGGGCTTAATCCCTTTTTCGATAAGCTGAAGTGCAGCAAAAAGCCCGGCAGGGCCTGCACCGGCAATTACTGTTTTTTTTGCTGCACGGGATACATCCTTAAATGCAGGGGTTACATGTTTTCTTTCCTGGAAAGGTTCATCAATAAAAGCATTTATGGAAAGGTTGATCTGTATATTCCGGTTTCTTGCATCGATAGATTTTTTCAATATTGTATATCCGGACAGCGATTGTAATGAGCATCCGGCAGCATTGCAAACATGCTCTTTTACAAGGCTATTGCTTGCAGCAACAGAGGGAGCAATTCTTAAAGAAATTTTTTTTTGCATATTTATCTGCCGGATTTTTATTCCGGAAAGTAGACGTTATTCAAAAAATTTTTGCCATTGTATTCTTCCTATCAAAAAGGCAGGTCATCAATTGCATCAGGAGAAGTAGAAGTGAAGGTGTCTAAAGGCTCAAGATAGTCATTATTATGCGGGTTTACAGGGTCTGTCCCCGGTTGCAGTACCTGCTCTATACGCCAGGCATCAAGGTTGGTAATGTAGTTTACTTTTCCATCTTTTTCCCAGCGGCTTCCCTTTATATTGAAAAATACTTTTATCTCATCGCCTGTATTTACGCGGTCTAACAGGCTCGTTTTATCCTGAACAAGCTGAAATTTTACAAAGTTGGATATGGTCCTGTCCCCGATGGTATCGGTTTTTTCCACAACAAACTCTCTTGTTCTGAAAGTTTCTTTTCGTTGTACAGTATCATATTTGGCAACCAGTTTGCCGGTTAATTCGTAGCTCATTTGATTTTAATTATTTCGTAAATGTAAACTTATTTGGCAAAAAAAATATTTCTCTTTAGATAAATCGTTCTGCCGAAATAATCACTAACTTCCCATACACATTAATAATTTTCTGCAAATGCGAAAAACCGTGTTTTTTATTACAGCAGCAGTTGTTGTAATAAGTAGTTATTCCTGCAAGACAATCTATCAGCCTCAGGCAGTTAAATATACAGATTACAAGATACGTAAGCTTGACAAGGATACAAACAATCTGACAGTTATGCTGAAACCCTATGAAGATAGCGTAGGCCATACCATGAATGACATTATAGCGGTAGCAGGAATGAACCTGGAAAAAAGAAGCCCGGAAGGAACGCTTGGCAATGTACTGGCCGATGCGATGAGAATTATGGCGGCACGAAAATTTAATGTTACAGTTGATGCCGCTTTTGTAAATTCAGGGGGCATACGCCTTCCGTCCATTCCTGCTGGTAATATCACAAGGGGAAGGATATATGAGATCGCACCATTCGATAATCTGATAGTTTTGCTGCAAATTAAGGGAGATGAGTTGCAGAAATTTCTCGATCTGATGGCTTCAAAAGACGGATGGCCGTGTTCAGGGATTCGTTATGAGATTAGGAACGGGAAGGCCATAAATGCATCATTTTTAGAGAAAAAACTGGATGCCAATACCGTTTATACGATTGCTATTGTGGATTATATAGCTAATGGGGGAGATAATTGTGATATGCTAAAAAACATACCACAGCAAAATAAAGGTTATCTTTTTAGAGATGCTATTATCGAATATTTTTCACAACAATCAAAAGAAGGTAAAAAAATTATTTCTGAAATAGAAAAACGTGTTTCACATGCAGAATAGAAGAAACTTTATAAAACAGTCCTTGCTGGCAACCGGTGCAGTCTTTGCGGCACGTTCATTAACGGCCGCTACAAAAGTGCAAGATGCGTTACCGGGCGGCATCAGCAAACTGAGTATATTACATACGAATGATGTCCACAGCCGATTGGAACCTTTTCCAATGGATGGGGGCAAGTATCAGGGGCTGGGAGGGGTGGAGGCTCGGATGAGTTTGATAGAGAGCATCCGGAAATCCGAACAAAAAGTACTTTTGTTAGATGCCGGGGATATTTTTCAAGGGACTCCCTTTTTTAATATTTATAAAGGAGAACCTGAAATAAAAGCCATGAGTATTATGGGTTATGATGCCGCCACAATGGGAAATCATGATTTTGATGCGGGGTTGGAAAATTTTGCTACACAACTTAAGCATGCAAGTTTTCCTATCGTTATATGCAATTATGATTTTACGGGCACGCCAATGGAATTTAAAACGCTGCCTTATACTATTATAAAGAAAGGAAATCTGAAACTAGGTATTACAGGCGTCGGAATAGAACTCGACGGGTTGGTAGCCGCAAATCTGTACGGAAACACCCGGTATCTGGACCCGGTTGAAAAAGTAAATACTGTTGCTCACCAGCTTAAGCAAAAAGAAGGGTGCGATATGGTTATCTGTCTAAGCCATTTGGGCTATGAGTATAAAAACAATAAGATCAGCGATCAGGTATTGGCAAAAGAAACGGATAATATAGACCTGATATTGGGGGGACACACACATACATTTATGGATGCCCCGGCGGCATTTACAAACAAATCCGGAAGCGATGTTTTTGTAAATCAGGTAGGATGGGCTGGTATCGTCCTGGGGAGGCTGGATTTTGAATTTGGGCGATTTAAAAAGAAAAATTTGACCAAAGCCCATACTGTTGTTATAAGTAAAAAAACAAGAGAATAAAAAATTTTTTTTTCAAC
>CAZKPH010000070.1:0-9023 GCA_964554605.1 uncultured Ferruginibacter sp. | reverse complement strand
ACCCTCGCCCCTGTGCAGGAAATATCACCTGCCGTATCAAGCTTTGCAGCTTCAAAGAAATTTCCGGAATTTTATGCGTGTAGCAAATCTTTCTTAGCGGTTAACGCTTCTACAGTTTCTTCATAAGCTTCATCAGGAACACAACAATCAACCGGACAAACAGCAGCGCATTGCGGTTCTTCATGGAAGCCCTGGCACTCTGTACATTTGCTTGGAACGATATAGTACGTATCTACACTAATGGGTGCATTTTTTTGGTCAGCGTCTACCTGGGAGCCATCCAGCAGCGTGAACGAACCTTTAGCGGTAGTTCCGTCGGAAATTGCCCATTCAACTCCACCTTCATAAATAGCATTATTGGGACATTCGGGCTCGCAAGCACCGCAGTTAATGCACTCGTCTGAAATTTTAATAGCCATGATTCAATAAAATTTTTGATTTACAATTTGGTTTTTAATAAAATACTTTTGCAGTTCAAAATTAAGTATTCGGCAATGAATTTACAAAATCGGATCGATTTATTTATCAGACTTGGAAAATATATGGTTGGCAACGATACCGGCTGGCTGGAAGCCAAGGAAAAAGCATCCCATCAGAACCCGTGGTTTATCCCTGAATTTATAGACATGGCTACTGCCGGTATAAGCCGGTACTTTCTGCAGGAAGGGCTCCTGAAATCATGGATTGCAGCCTACCCTGAAATCGAAAAAATTTCTGCTAAGAAGATCGGTATCGTCATGGCGGGTAATATACCCCTGGTTGGCTTTCACGATTTTTTGTGTGCCTTTATTGCCGGGCATCAATTATGCATAAAGCCTTCCTCTAAAGACGATGTCCTTCTCCGCCATCTTATTTCCGTAATAACGGAATGGAAACCTGAAGTTGCCGGACTCGTAAAATTTGCAGATATGCTCAAAGGATGCGATGCTTATATTGCCACAGGCAGCAATAACTCGGCAAGGTATTTTGATTACTATTTTTCAAAATACCGCCATATTATCCGGCGGAACAGGACATCCGTTGCTATCCTGCGGGGAAATGAAACTACTGACGAACTGGAAAAACTGGCTGACGATGTGCATATTTATTTCGGCCGGGGCTGCCGGAATGTTACCAAAATATTTGTTCCGGAAAATTACGATTTCCTGCCGTTACTTAATGCTTTCGGGAAATACAGTTACTTTACCGGGAACCAGAAATATAAAAATAATTATGACTATAACCTTTCCCTGTTACTGCTGAATAAATCGGAGTATATGAGTAGCAATGCCACATTGCTGATCAACAATGAATCCATTTTCTCTCCGATTGGCCTTTTGCATTACGAATATTACAGGCAGGAAAGTGAACTGGAAACAAAACTAAAAGGGAACGATAACATACAATGTATCGTTGGGAAAACTATACCATTTGGTAAAGCCCAGTTCCCGTCACTCAAAGATTATGCAGACGGAGTGGACACCATGAGCTTTCTTACATCGCTCAGATAATGTACGAAAGTCTTCCTAATTAATTGTTAAACCTGACAGTCATCAGATATCATTTTGTCAGTACATCGTTACTTTGTACAGAAAGGCATAAAAATTGAAAGCCGAGAAATATATTTCATAAGAAAAAATTGAATAAGATGAAAACGAAACAAGTATTATTCACAGTTACAATCAGTGCTGTTACATCTTTAGCAATCCTTTTCGGATACAGCAAATGGGTAAAGAATAATAATACCTACGGAGGACAACCCAATCTGCCTTCTAATTACAGGCTGGCGGGATTTTCAGATAATAGTATCCCTCCCGGAGCCGTAGATTTCACCCAGCCGGCTGCTGTAGCCCTTCCTACTGTCGTACACATCAAAACAAAGACAAATGCAAAACAGGTAAACAATAATTTACCAAAGTCTCAAATGCCTAAAAACCCATTCAGCGATTTTTTCAATGATGATATTTTTGACCAGTTTTTCGGAAACAGGATAAATGTAATCCCGGAACAAAGAGCCTCAGGATCGGGTGTTATCATCAGCGATGATGGCTATATCGTTACTAATAACCACGTGGTTGAAAATGCTGATGAAATTACAGTTACACTAAACAACAAAAAAACATTTTCGGCAAAAGTAATAGGATCCGACCCGGCCTATGACCTTGCAGTTATCAAAATTGATGCAAAAGACCTTCCATTCCTGCTGTACGGCAACTCCGACGACGTTAGAATCGGGCAATGGGTTTTGGCGATAGGGTATCCGCTCAACCTGGAAACAACTGTTACAGCAGGAATAGTAAGTGCAAAAGCACGAAGCCTTGGATTGAACAAAGGCACTAAGAATAATGCTGCCGTTGAATCTTTTATTCAAACTGATGCCGCAGTAAATATGGGTAATAGCGGGGGCGCATTGATCAATACAAATGGGCAACTTATAGGTATTAATTCTGCTATTGCATCACCTACGGGTTATTACTCCGGCTATTCGTATGCCATACCGGTAAATATCGTTAAGAAAGTAGTAAATGATATTATTAAATACGGTACCGTTCAACGTGCATATATTGGAGTTAGCTATGCCCCGGATGGTATTTCTGAAGAAGAGAAAAAAGCAAACAGTATCAAAGATGGGAATGGAGTGTTTATCACCGGAATCGCCGCAGGTGGTGCCGCAGAAACAGCCGGTATCAAAAAAGGTGATTTTATTACTAAGATAAACGGCACTGAGGTTGCCTCCAGCGGAGAGATGGTTGACCAGATATCCCGGTACAAACCTGGTGATAAAATAAGCATCACATACACAAGAGATGGCAGGGAAAATACAGTCAATGTTACACTGAAAAATAACTCCGGTACCTACGATCTGGTTAAGGATAATTCTTCCGTAGCCCAATTGGGCGCTGATCTGGCTACTTTGGATAGCAAAAAAGCAAAAGAATACGGCATTTCCGGGGGAGTTATTGTTAAAAAAATAAAGGATGGCCCTCTTAGTGATCAGACACGTATGAGAGATGGCTTTATTATTCTTAAAGTTGATGATAAAGATGTAAAAAATGTGGATGAACTCGGAAAGGCTATCGGCGATTCAAAATCCATCACCATATCTGGTTTCTATCCCGGGTATGATGGTATTTATGATTACCCTATCTCACTCGAATAACGCTTACCTATATTCACCTGACAAAAAGCCGGCAAAATTAAAAATCTGCCGGCTTTTTTTATTCAGTTACAAAACTATTTTTCCAATACAATATACCCCCATGCCTGCAGAGCAAATATTTTTTTTGCAGACAAGTCTTCTACTTTATGTGTAAAAATATTTGTAAAAGTACCCGTCACTTCTTCATTTCTAATCTCCACAACCAGGTCCTGCTTACTTAAATTGAGTATTACCAACACTTCTCTCTCTCCGCTTTTACGTTTATAAGCAAGTACTTTATGCGGGTCGTTCGTTATCAGCCGTACGGCTGCCGTTTCTTTATTGCCAGAAATAAGAGCCGGGTTAGATTTTCGCAAATGCAGTAGTTTCTCGTAGAAATCGTGCAGCCCGTAATTCCCTTTCCACTCAATGGTATCTTTATCAAAAAACATGAGCCTCTTCATATTCGGCAACTCCTGTCCGCTATAGATAAGTGGAATACCATGCCATGTAAAACTAAATACTGCCAAAGCAAGTGCAGCATCGCCATACTTTTCATATTCCGTTCCATTCCAGCTATTCTCATCATGATTGGCCGTAAACCAAAGTTTCAAAGCATCGGCAGACCCTACATAGTCATATTCAATAAGCACAGCATCCAGCAAAGCAACATCCTGGTCTTTCTGATAAAATTCTTCCGTCTTGTGCATCCATGACCAGGTATAACAGGCATCAAAAGCCTGGTAATATTGCGGATTGTCAATACCGTCATTCTCTGCCAGCCAAAAAAGCGTTTTTACTTTTTCCAGGTCTGCCCTTGCTTCCAGCCAGAAATCCAGTCCGACCCAAAAGGCAAGATCACACCTAAACCCGTCAATATCGCATTCGGTCACCCAAAATTCCATCGATTCAATCATTGCTTTTCGCAAAAAATGATTCTTATAATCCAGCTCGATTATATCTTCCATACCTTTGGCTACCTGAAAATTATTTGTACCATTATCCCATTTGTAATACTCAGGATGGGTTTTTGTCCACACATGGTCCCAACCGGTATGATTAGCAACCCAGTCTATTATCACCTTGAATCCCATTTCGTGCGCCTTTTGCACCAGGTTTTTAAAATCCTCCATCGTACCGAACTCCGGGTTCACTGAAACATAATCACTGCAGGCATAATAACTTCCCAGCGCCCCCTTTCGCATTTTCAATGCAATAGGTGTAACAGGCATGAACCACAAAGCAGATACCCCCATTTCCTTCAGCCTTGGCAATTCTGCTGCAAAAGCATTGAAGGTGCCGGCATCTGTGTATTGCCTTAAATTTACTTCATACACATCTGTAAGATTGATCCAGGAAGCCTTTTTGAATGACATATCTGTAAGAGGTTTTGCTTTTCTCAATTATTTATTACGAAACCATATAAAACAACTGGCAATGATTTTTTAAAAACTTGGTTTCATACAGCAGTTTATTAATATCAAATGTAAGCAATTTCTATATATACAATCCGATTCAAGAATGTACATTTGCAGTTGATATTTAGCAATGAAAAAGTTTAATGTCCCCATAATATATCGTAGCCCGCTTATTGCGGCTATTAAAAACAGCCGGAAAAATGCTGACAAAATGAAAAAGGATTTTTCCCCGACTGTTTTAGATTTTGGCCCTATTGTACTCTATCTTGCACGCCACTTCGGGTTTTGTTACGGCGTGGAAAACGCTATTGATATCGCATTCAGGACCATAGATGAAAACCCTGGAAAGAGGATATTCCTGTTGAGCGAAATGATCCATAACCCACAAGTAAACATGGACCTTCAGGAAAGAGGCGTTAGATTTTTACAAGATACTTTTGGAAACGACCTGGTACCCTTTGATACATTAAGTAAAGATGATATTGTAATCATCCCGGCATTCGGTACCACCCTCACCATCGAAGAAAAATTAAGGAAGATAGGCATCGAGACCAGGAAGTACAATACGACTTGCCCTTTTGTGGAAAAAGTATGGAATAGAAGCGAACAAATTGCCGGTAAAAAATATTCAGTTATTGTACATGGCAAACCAACGCATGAAGAAACCCGGGCAACTTTCTCTCATGCAGCAATACATACTCCGACATTGGTGATTAAAGATATGAAGGAAGCAATAGCATTAGGAAAATATGTCACCGGCGAAAAAAAGCCTGAAGAATTCTACAAAGAATTCGGAGGGCGTTATTCCGAAGGTTTCTCGGCCGAAAAAGACCTGCAGAGAATTGGAGTTGTGAATCAGACAACGATGTTAGCCAGTGACACACAGGCAATTGCTGACTACCTGAAAGACATCATGGCAAAAGTATATGGTAATAACGATGTGGCAATTAGTGAGCATTTTGCTGAAACAAGGGACACATTATGTTATGCCACAAATGATAACCAGTCTGCAGTATACGGGTTATTGGAGAATAAAGCAGACCTTGCAATAGTGGTAGGTGGGTACAACAGCAGCAACACATCACACCTGGTAGAACTTTGCGAAAATAAACTACCTACTTATTTCATCAATTCGGAAGATAAGATAACCGATATCAATACGATCAACCATTATAATTTTCATACCAAAGAACTCATTGCCACCACAGCATTCCTTCCCAAAAAAAATCCTTTAAGAATATTGATAACCAGCGGCGCAAGTTGCCCTGACGCACTGGTGGAAGGTGTTATCAACAAACTTGTATCCTTCTATAAGCTAACAACATCCGTTGAAGAAATGACACAACGATTCGAAAAATAAATATCCCTCTCTCCTATCGGCATTTTATTCAAAGGATGATATCAACTACTTCCAGTTTTTTGGAAAGGATCAGTATCCTTTCATCGGTATTAAAGTAAACACAATACCAGGAGCGGTTTGCTTTGTAATCGCAATAAAATGTAAACTGCCTGAAATCGCGATACCCGTCGGCGAGCAAAGTAGCTTGTATTGAATCGTAAGTACCGGTAAATGCTCCGTAGTCTTGTTTCTGCAATACCTTCTTTTCTTCCAGGATTGAACCATCGGCATCAAATAAGAGGCAATGGGCACCGGAAATACACCTGTAATATCCAGACAGGTTGCATTTACTCCATGCAACAGGGCTGGTATTTCTCTCAGGGTCTGCTATCAGGTCATTTGCTACCTTAACACAGGCTGCAGGCACTTCCGATACAGTTAAAGAAGTATATTTTCCTGCAGCATCTATACAACTTTTGTAAGCGGGTTCCTGTGCGTACAAATGAGAAACCAGGATTAGAAATAAAAAAGAAAGAAAGCTTTTCATATAAAAATATTTGGTTAACAGATATGCACAGCCAGATGCGGCCAGGGCCGGTGATATGGCAATGCAGTTGGTTGTAAGGTTTTCCTTCGGAAAAACCAACAAAATTAAACCCAATGTATCCTGATAACCAATGATATTAATCATGTTTTATACTTGTGGCAATTCGTGAGTCAATGTTGCAACACGCACATTTTTTTGGAAGTTTTCATTTAATTCGTATTTTTGCGAAAGATTACTTTTATGGCCAAACAAAAAAAATACTCAAAGAATCAGGAACTCATTGCTACATTCAGTAATGCACTGGCACATCCTGTACGTGTGTGTATACTCCAGATGCTGGCAAAACAAAGTTGCTGTTACCATGGAGATATGGTAGAAGAATTGCCAATAGCGAATAGTACACTATCCCAACACCTGAATGTATTGAAAGATGCAGGACTGATAAAAGGTGAGATAAATCCGCCAAAAACAAAATATTGCATAAACAGGGATAATTGGAATTTAGCCAAAGGATTGCTCATTGGCTTCTTTGATTGATTTTTTTTGCTAATAATATTCGTTAATTTACGAATTATAATATTATAAAAAAATTATTAAATAACATAAACACAGCAGAATGAAATATTTGATAATCGGCGGTGTTGCCGGTGGTGCCAGCGCAGCAGCCAGACTTAGAAGAAACAATGAGAAAGCAGAAATCATTATGTTCGAGAAAGGAGAATATGTATCCTTCGCCAATTGCGGCCTTCCCTATTATATTGGAAATGTAATCCGGAAAAGAGAGAACCTTCTCCTGCAAACACCGACCTCCTTTAAAAAAAGATTTAATATTGACGTAAGGATACAGCAGGAAGTAACGAAGATCGACCCTGTATCTAAAATGGTTACGGTGCTGGACATTGTTTCCGGCAACAGTTATACCGAAAATTATGACAAACTGGTGCTATCGCCAGGTGCGGCGCCAATCATACCGCCACTCCCCGGAATTGGCCTGCCGGCAATTTTTACACTACGCAATGTACCGGATACAGATATCATCAAAGATTATGTAAATGAGAACGATATAAAAAAAGCCATTGTTATCGGAGCAGGATTTATCGGTTTGGAAATGGCAGAAAACCTATATCACCTGGGTATTGAAGTTACAATAGTAGAAATGGCAGATCAAATATTGGCACCGGTTGACTTCCCGATAGCAGCAATCTTGCAACAACATATGCGCTCCAAAGGAATATCGCTTCAATTGAATACAACTGTAATGGGATTTGAAAAGCAAGTTGAAGGGCTTTCAGTTATTTTGAAAGATAAACCTGCACTCAGTGCCGATATGGTTATATTATCTATAGGTGTACGCCCTGAAACCAAACTGGCATTAGAAGCCGGGCTTACAATCGGTGAAGCCAGGGGAATATATGTAAATGAGTATTTGCAAACTTCTAATGAAGATATCTATGCCGTAGGGGATGTAATTGAATTTAGCAATCCGATTACGGGCAATTCTATGATAACATATCTGGCTGGGCCCGCAAATAAACAAGGGCGCATTGCTGCCAATAATATCGTTTTTGGTAATAAAGAAAAATACAATGGCGCCATCAATACTGCTATCGTTAAGATATTCGATATGACTGCGGGTACAACAGGCCTGGCATCAAAACACCTTGAAAAATCAGGCATTGTACATTTAAAGTCATATACGCAAAGCGGGTCACACGCGGGATATTACCCTCACGCAAAATCTATGTCAGTCCAAATCAATTTCTCTCCGGAAGACGGCAGGCTGTTAGGTGCACAAATAGCAGGATACGAAGGTGTCGACAAGCGCCTGGATGTGCTGGCACTCATAATAAAGAATAAAGGCACTATTTATGATCTCATGGAATTTGAACATGCCTACGCTCCTCCTTTCTCATCAGCAAAAGACCCTGTAAATATGGCTGGCTTTGTAGCCGAAAATATACTGAGCGGAAAAGTGAATATGATACAATGGAATGAGTTGCCTGCACCCGGACAAGATGTTTTCTACCTTGATGTCAGAAATAAACATGAATATGAAAAAGGGTCAATACAGCATGCCGTTAATATTCCGGTAGATGACTTACGTAAACGGATAAATGAAATACCGAAAGATAAGATGGTTATCATATTCTGCCAGATAGGGCTAAGGGGGTATATAGCGCACCGTATATTAAAACAAATGGGGTACTTTGATATCTACAATATAGCCGGTGGATTTTCCCTTTTGGAGACGTGCAACAGTGAAAAAATGGAACTTCTTAATTAATAAGCGCAGGAAAACGTTGTATACCCGCTATGGGAAGTACCCGTAATTTATAGATACCTCCTCTTCCTCAACCGGAAGAGTTTTTTTGTAAAGAAATAATTGTCAGCTATTTATAGACCGAGAATCAACAGTTTTAAGTATTTCTACCTTATGGAAAATAGTAATTTCACTATACAGAACAAAAGGATTATTACTAAGCAGACAGTAAATCCTGTACTACGAAAAAAGAGCAATTATGCTCTACCACAGGAGTTTAAGCCGCAGTATCTTTGTGTCAGAAGTTGATTGATATGCTTTTTATCAGTCAAATGTCCAAA
>CAZKPH010000069.1:0-9048 GCA_964554605.1 uncultured Ferruginibacter sp. | reverse complement strand
AGAAGGTATTACCCCCATCAGTTTTGCAGCCACACCACTCTCAAATTGCCCAATCTCGTTCGATGAATTAATAAACATTGAATTAACACTCATAACACGCCCCCGCAATTCGTCCGGGGTTTTAAGTTGCACAATATTAGCCCTTACTACCACACTTACGCCATCCAATACTCCGCTTATAAGCAAGGCACCGAAAGACACCCAGTACCATTTAGAAATGCCGAATAATATAATGCAAAGCCCAAACCCGGCTACAGCCAGTAAAAGCTTGACGCCTTGTTTTCTTTTCATTGGCGCCAGGGTTAGTGTTATCACCATTATTATCGCACCAATATCCGCTGCGGCATTCAGCCACCCGAAGCCAATAGGGCCGACATGCAGAATATCTTTGGCAAATACAGGTACCATCGCTACAGCACCACCGAACAATACGGCAAAAAGATCAAGTGTTAAGGCGGCCATCACCTCTTTTGTTTTGTACACAAATTTGATTCCTTCTTTTACTGCCTCAAGTGTCTTTCTGTCGGAAGTGATACCGGCAGGTTTTTTGCCAATGCGGGAAAGAAGGATAAGGCTTGTAAATACCAGCACGCCAATCACGGCAAATGTACCCGTCACCTGCAACCCTGCAATGAGAAACCCCGCAGCAGCATGACCGCTGATACTGGCAATAAGCCAACTGGTAGAATTTAATTGAGAAGCAATGGCTAAATGATCCTTAGGTACAAGCGATGCAATGATAGCACCAAAACTCGGCCCGGAAAAAGAGCGGATAATACCCGTAACGAAGATGACGGTATATACAAAAACCACAATGATCTTGGTACCCATATGCTGCTGAAACCAATGGGTAGAGGCGCCCAGCAGCAGCAGGGTGCAAATGCCGTAAAGAAAAACCGTAAGCAGGAGTAGCCGCCTTTTTTCATTTTTATCTATTACATATCCCGCATACAATGCAAAAGCTACGGCAGGTATGGCCTCAGCCAATCCTATCATGCCTATATAGAAAGGGTCGTTTGTTAATTCGTACATCCACCAGGCCAGCAGCGTACTCATCATTCGCAGGCCCATGATAAAGATGAACCGGCCTATAACAAAATCCCTGAATTCTTTAATCCGCAAAACCGTCAGTGCTGAAGTATTCAATCCGTAAAACTATTGGTGAAGCGCAAAGATAAAAAATCCTCATGCAAAGCCCTGATAAAATCAGGGAAGTGCCAAATAATGCTGACCAGCGGTGTATTCTTTATCTAAAGCGCCGATGATGGTTTTGAGGTGTGCTTCATTGCCCAGGAAGTCGGCATTGCTTGCATCAATAAACAACGTTTTGATATTATACTGCTTAATATACTGAGTGTATGTTTCCTGCAGGTTAAGCAAGTATTCGTCAGGAATACCCTGCTCATACTCCCGGTTACGCTTTTTTATATTCTGTTGCAGTTTTTCCACAGGGGCATGCAGATAAATCAGCAGATCGGGTTGCACTATCTGCGGGTTAATGATCTCAAATAATTTCTGGTAAAGCCTGTATTCTTCTTCGGCAAGGTTCACCCTGGCAAAAAGCAGGCATTTAGTGAAAAGATAATCAGAGATTGTAATGTGATGGAACAGGTCTTTCGTTTGTAATAATTCCTTAAGTTGTTTATAACGTTCTGCCATAAAAAACAACTCAAGGGGGAAAGCGTACTGTTGCGGATTTTCATAGAACTTAGGCAGGAACGGATTGTCAGCAAAGGCCTCAAGGATAAGCCGTGCATTAAAGTACCTGCTTAATAAATGGGCAAGGGTGGTCTTGCCGGCCCCAATGTTTCCTTCTATAGTGACAAAATTATACTTCATACATTCAAGGCTGCAAAGTAATATGAAACGGAATCCATACCATCAAAACTTTTTCACATTTAATTCATCTTTACAAACTTTAAGTAAGGCTGACATGGGTTCTCCTGTTTCGGGATGCTTAAATCCGGGAGAAAGTTCCTTTAAAGGTACTAACACAAAGCGCCTTTCTTTAATCCTGGGGTGGGGTACGGATATTTGGGGCGTATGGAGTATCTTATTATCGTAAAAGAGTATATCGATATCAATTGTGCGTGGGGCATATTTGAGAGTCCTTACCCTTCCCATCTTTTTTTCAATATCCAGCAGGGTATCCATCAGCATTCCAACAGGCATTTTAGTTTCTACAATTATTGCCTGATTCAGAAAGTCGTTTTGCTTCATATTCCCCCAGGCAGATGTACGGTATAGCGAAGATGATTTGATAACCTTTCCTACCGACGATTGTATCCTTGCCGCCGCATCAAGTAGGAATTTTCTGCTATCCCCCATATTACTACCCAACATCAGGTAAACCTTGTGCTTCATATTGTAAAAAGCCTTTTATCGGGCCTGAACGATTTTATTTGTAAAATGCTTAGTTTTCCAAAAAGTGTATGTTGCGGGTTAATAAGGAAATTGTTTTCTTCAGGTATTACCGCAGATGGGATCCTCATTACCATATTTTTCTTTTGTCTGGCAAATTCATCCCCTATGAATCTTGTATAGGCTGTATCTTCCCGCCAGTTGCTTTTGAGCTTTGATAAAAGAATATCTTTTGGCGCAATGCTATCGGGCAGGTTAATATATACCAGGTCCAATGTTATTGAATAATCATTTAGCCGTGTATGTATCATCATCTCCAGCAAGGCAAGGGATATATGTTCGGAACAATACAGCAGCGGGGTACCTTGGGAATTCCAACGACCACCGTAAAGCCGGGCTCCGTTACCAGAGAGGTCATTACTGAACATTTTATTGGCTATCCGGTACAAGATCATGCAAATATCCCGTTTTGAATCCTGCCAAGTTGTGTCAAAATTTTTTCTATACCATCATAGCTGGTTAGCGAAGCTATTGACAGGCTGCCCTCTGCCATTTGCGGGTTCTGCTGCAGCCACCCGTAGAATTTGTCTACATTGCCGAATGTATTCCTGGCTTCTTTCAGCAGCCGGGCTATTTGCAAAGCTCTTTCGGCATTGATACTTGCAAAAAGGCCGTTATTTTTTGCATATCGCTGCAACGTTCTTTCGCTGATGTGAAGAATAGATGCCCATTCGCTTTGCGAAAAAGGAGACCTGTCAGCTATTTTCCTGAAATCCATATATCGGAAATCTTTGGTAGCAGGATCTGCAACAATCTTTTTTTGTGATTGGTTAGGTTTCATATTTTGTATGAATGACAAATGTCGCCTAAATTACGGCAATTGTCGCTATTGTTAAAAAATTTTTTTCTTTCAGGTAAAATAATAGTTTTACGCTTAAAAAGGCAATGAAAAAATATAGTCAGTTTAGGGCCATGGCTGCCATTACCCGGGCAAGCCTGATAGCTATTTTCAGAAGCCCCTCTGCAGTTATTTTTAGCTTTGCCTTCCCATTTGTCTTTATTCTTGTATTCGGGTTTATTGGAAATGGAAGCCGGAGCCAGGTGTTCAGGATTGCCCTTGCTTCTGGCAGTGATACGGCAAACGAATGGATAGATTCTTTACGCACCAACCGCCAAATAAGGATTATTTCCTTTTCCAGCGAAGCGGAATTGCGCAAAAACCTGAATGAAGGCAAGATTACCGGTGTACTCTCTGTTAAAAAAAGCGCCTCCCCGGGTTTTGCCTATACATATTCCCTGCGGAGTACAACTGCAAGCGGTGATAAATGGCCTCAGTTATTGTCGGTTTTATCACAGATTACGGAAAGGATCAATCAGCGTAAATATCCCGGCAATCCCACATTTGCCAGGCAGGATTTTATTTATGACAGGGATATCGAAACTGTTAGGGAATATACTATGATCGATTTCATACTCCCCGGCCAATTGGGTTTTTCCCTCCTGAGTTCGGGCGTTTTTGGCGTAGCCTTTATGTTTTTTAATTTACGTACTACACTGGTATTGAAGCGTTTTTTTGCAACACCTGTTAGCCGCACTTATATTATTCTCGGAGAGGGGCTGGCCAGGATATTGTTCCAGATGCTAACAGCAGTGGTGATTATCCTGGTAGGGCGTTATTTCTTTGATTTTACATTGGTAAATGGCTTTCTTACATTTGCCGACCTGCTCATCCTTAGTTTTATCGGGCTGATTGTATTTATGGGGTTTGGTTTTGTTGTCAGCGGCATTGCCACCAGCGATAGCACGATCCCTCCGTTGGCCAACCTGATTACGTTGCCGCAATTTTTATTGGGAGGTACATTCTTTTCCGTTGACCTATTCCCAAAATGGCTGCAACCGATAGCTCATATTTTACCTTTGACCCATCTCAACGATGCTTTGAGAGCTGTAGCTTTTGAAGGGCAAACACTATGGGAGGTCAGATCAGAAATTGGCATACTATTTTTGTGGGGGGCTATTGTGTATTTTGCCGCAGTAAAGCTCTTTAAATGGGAATAACATGTTAAGATTAATAAAAGTTTTTTTTGCCGGGCTTTTAGGGTTAAGCATTATTATAACCCTGTTTTCTTTGATAATCCCTTCCAACGTGAAGGTGACACGTATGGTTGTAGTGAATAATCAGATAGGGCAGGATTCAATACTATCGTATATCCGGCACCTGAAAAATTGGAAACTGTGGCATCCCGTATTTGCAGATAAGAATACTGTAGCGAACTTTTCAAATATATCTTCTCCCGGGCTGCCGGAACAATGTGATATCCTGTATAATGGCAGGAAAGTCAATGTAAATATTACAGGCGTGGATAGTAATGCAATCAGTTTCGTTCTAACAGCGCCGGGAGAAAATACCATAAAGAACAGGATAACGGTTATGGAACTTCCTCAGCATAATGGAAGGCAAATACAATGGGAAGCGGTAACTTTTCTTAATTGGTACCCATGGGAAAAATTTTACGGAATATTTATTGATAAAATGACCGGCCCAGGGTATGAGATTGCTCTTAATAAATTAAAAGATTATTTGGAACGAAAACAGTAAGGTTAGTACCTGATAAAACTGAGATTTCTTTGCAAACCCGCCCATTTGCTTCTCTTTAAGGGAGAATGGCGAAAAATAGTATTGAAACTTTCTTCTTGCATGCCTTTCCATTCACTTTGCGTAAGATTTAGTATTTCAGGCAGGGGTGTAAATTCGGTTTCGTGTGTAGGCTTGGAGAAACGATTCCATGGGCATACGTCCTGGCATATATCGCAACCGAATACCCAGTTATCAAATTTTCCTTGCATAGACGCTGGTATCAATGCTTCCTTCAGTTCGATAGTGAAATAAGAAATACATTTGCTTCCATCAATTACCTGCCCCGGTAAAATGGCATCGGTAGGGCAATTATCTATACACTTTGTACAACTGCCGCAATAGTTGTATTGTTGCGTGGGGTCATATTCAAGTTCCAGGTCTGTGATCAATGTGGCTATGAAGAAAAAGCTTCCCTGAGATTTGGTAATGAGGTTGCCATTTTTTCCTATCCAGCCTAAACCGCTTTTTTGTGCCCAGCTTCTTTCCAGTACGGGAGCGCTATCCACGAATCCCCTGCCGTTGATCTCACCTGTTTCTTTTCGCAATGCGGAAAGAAATTGTTTCAACTTCTTCTTTATAATTTTATGATAATCTTTTCCATAGGCATATTTGGCAATCTTTGGCGAGGATGGATTTTGCATTTGTTCCGGATAGTAGTTCAATAAAAGTGTGATTACTGATTTTGCGCCCGGTACCAGTTTGGAAGGGTCTATGCGTTGTTCGAAATGATTCTCCATATATTGCATTGTCCCATGCATTCCTTTTGACAGCCAGTTTTCAAGCCTGTATGCATCTTCATCCAGTTTTTGCGCCCGGGCTATGCCGCAAAAACTGAACCCCAGTTGAAATGCAGTGTCTTTAACAATTTTTGTATATACATCTTTTTTTAGGTGCATATTTTTAAAATATTATCAAATAAGTTATGTAAATTACTTTTAAATATGTTTACCCTGTAGAATTATGCGCCAGACTAAGATACTTAATTTGCTTGTTACTGTTTCCCGGATATTTTTTTTAAAAAATTTGCAAAAAAATAATTGCCGTGAATCATTGTGTGGTTCAGATTCGTAAGACAATTGTTTTTGGTGGCAACAGGGATTTCCTCCTGTGGATTGTTGATTGGCAGGACGCAAAAGGCAACTAGTAGTAATAATTTTTTGGAGGGATAGTGGAATGGTGGAGTTGTAAGGCTGGAAAAGGATATAGTTAATTTTAGAAAACATTTTTCAATATAAGAATGATCGCATTGTCCTGGCCATTACGGTACCGGCAATGTAGATGATCTTTAAACCATATAAATATGAGCCACTATCATCTGCTTCGTTTACAGCATAAGAGTTTGCTGTTATCTATTGTATTCCTACTGTCTGCAATCGCTGTTTTATCGCAGGATAAGTTGCCCATAAAATTCGGCAAAGTTTCTCCGGAAGATTTTAATATAAGCTCCCCGCTTATTGACTCTAACACAGCGGCGGTAGTTGTGGCAGATGCAGGAAGCTCTGAATTTGTTGCCAACACGTTTGAAATGACATTTTCGATTATATTCAAACATAAGACACGCATAAAAATCATTAACAAAAACGGGTTTGATGCGGCAACGGTTGTTATTCCGTTATATGTAGGCAATAAAGGGAAAGCCGAAACGCTTGAAAGCCTGAAAGCATATACATATAATTTAGTAAATGGGTCGGTAGAAGATACAAAAGTGGAAAAAGGCTCTGTGTATACGGAAAACTACAGCAAGAACTGGATACATAAAAAATTCACATTCCCGGCAGTAAAGGAAGGAAGTATTATTGAATATTCTTATGAAATAAAATCTGACTTTCTTTTTAATTTACAACCCTGGATATTTCAGGGGGCTTATCCGGTTTTATGGAGCCAGTATGAAGCAAATATACCGGAATTTTTCAGGTATGTAATCATTTCGCAAGGCTATCAGCCCTTTTATATTAACGAGACAAATTCATCATGGATAAAATTCAAATTTACGGATCATCCGGACCGGAATATTCCTCGGGATGGGTTATCCCAACCTTATTCGGAAGTATATGAATTACCCGGGCAATTGATTGTTCATAACTGGGTAATGAAGAACGTGCCTGCACTAAAGAGCGAACCTTATACTACTACGCTTGAAAACCATATTTCCAAACTTGAATTTCAACTGAATGAAATTGCTTACCCACATCAATTAGTGGAAAAAGTAGCCAGTGACTGGAAGAAGGTTTGTACTGAATTGCTGGGGGACGATAATTTCGGCATCCCTATAAAAAAAGCTAATAACTGGCTGGACGATATAACAGCATCCATTGTAAATAAAATAGACCCGGATGCATTGAAAGCAAAAAAAATATATGAATATGTCAGGGATAACTTTGTTGCAAAATATCCATACGGGTATTATACAACCACAAACCTGAAAGATGTGTATAAGAGTAAAAGCGGTAATGTGGCTGATATAAATCTGTTGCTGATTGCTATGCTCAGGAATGTAGGCATAAAAGCAGACCCTGTTATTCTTAGTACGCGTTCTCACGGAGTAACTCATTCATTATACCCGTTAATGGACAGGTTTAATTATGTAGTGGCACAGGTTGATATTTCCGAAACACCGCAATACCTGGATGCTACACAACCACGGCTGTCATTTGGCAAACTTCCTCCAAAATGTTACAATGGACATGCACGTATAATAACTTACGATGCAGAACCCGTTTATTTTTATCCTGATTCTTTGAAGGAAAGGGAAGCTGTAACAGTATTTATAAGTAATGATGACGGGGGGACTGTAACGGGCAGCATAAATGATAACCTGGGGTATTACGAATCTTTACAGTTACGGGAATCTGTTGCTGAAAAAGGATTGGATGAATATAAAAAGAAAATAGTTGCGGATATGGCAGAGGGGATTGATGTAAAGAACATAACATTAGATTCGCTGAAGATGCTTGACTATCCCGTAAATATTAATATTGAATTCCTGCTTAAAGGCTTTGGTGAATCTGAAATGGTTTATTTCAATCCGATGCTGCTATCGGGTTTCAAAAACAACCCATTTAAATCTGCTGAAAGACTTTATCCAGTAGAGATGCCGTATCTGAAAGATGAAAGTTATGTGCTAAATATGGATGTACCCAAGGGCTATGCGGTAGAAGAATTGCCCAAATCAGTAAGGATATTTCTCAATGAAGATGAGGCTATGTTTGAATATATTGTTTCTTCTTCGGGCGATAATATTCAAATGAAAAGCAGGGTGGTTTTTTACAGGACTACTTTCAAGAATGAAGATTACCAGTCCATAAGGGATTTTTTCTCTTTTGTAGTAAAAAAACAGGCAGAACAGATTGTATTCAAAAAAACAAGCAAATAAATTTGGCCTCATGAAACCGACTCTGTCAAACCTTATTGTTTTTTCATTTTCCATTGTGTCTGTTTTTATGGGAAATGGCACATTTGCGCAGGAAAAAGCTCCGGTTGTCTTCGGGAAAATAAAAGCATCTGATTTTGAGATCAACTCGTCGCTTGTAGATCCGGCTACTACGGCCGTGATTATAGCAGACATAGGAGAAACAAAATTTGAGGGAAATGCGAAAGGGTGGTTTACTTATGTATTTAAACGTCAAAGGCGAATAAAGATCATTAATAAAGAGGCATTTGATATGGCTAATATCGGGGTATTGTTGTATCAAAACGAAAATGACCGTGAAAAAGCTGAGAAGATATCTGCCTGCGCCTATAATATGGAGAATGGCAAAGTAACGGAAACAAAGCTGAGCCAGAAAGACATTTATGAGGTGTTACTGGATAAAAATTATGTCGAAAAAAAGTTTACAGTGCCTGGCGTGAAAGAGGGTTCAATAATTGAGTATAGTTACATAGTCAGGTCCAATTTTGAATTTAATCTGCCATCATGGGCATTTCAGCATGATAAATATCCTACATTATGGAGCGAATATACTGTTGAGATACCAAGCTTATTGAGTTATATGTCTTACAGGCAGGGCTATCATACTTATTATATTGACAAAACAAGTGATGTTGTAAGG
>CAZKPH010000068.1:0-9061 GCA_964554605.1 uncultured Ferruginibacter sp. | reverse complement strand
CCCCAACATATCATAACCAAAGCCCCCAGTGCGGAATTGAGGCCCGGGCAAAAATTCTCAGATTCTTTACCTGATTATTCTATTCTCGATAAAATACTTTATCTCTATATTGAACAACGGCAAGGGCCAAATGAAATCAAAGCAATAGGTTTCGAACCTGCCCTGGTAGATAGGGTATTGCGGCTTGTGAATGTAAATGAATACAAACGCAATCAATTCTGCCCAATCATTCGCATATCACCAAAGGCTTTTGGTGTGGGCAGGCGGGTACCTATTGTAGGGAAGTATCTCAGTTAGGCCTTCTCTACCCATACTGCGGTTCCATAGGCTAATACTTCATTAATGCCCGACATCACTTCGTTAGCATCATAGCGCATATTGATTATTGCATTAGCGCCTCTTTCTTCTGCATGTTGTACCATGAGCTGATATGCCTCTTCCCGGGTTTTTTCACATAATTGAACATATATGGATAACTTACCGCCGAAAAAAGCCTGGAAACCTCCTCCGATATTACCTAGTACACTACGGCTCCTCACGGTTATTCCCCTAACAAGCCCAAAATGTTTTACAATACGATAGCCTTCAAGGCTATTGGCTGTAGTTATTAAATGCTGATCTATCATATATTTTTTTTCTAAAGATAGAAACTATAATAAAATACTGATGCTAATCAAATATTATTTTTCCTGAATTCGCTATCGGATCAAAAATTGTATGAAATTCGTATCAATGAAGGTCACAGTTTATAAAAGCACAGGTAGCTGGTACACAGTGCAGGATGCTTACGGGAAGCAATACAATGCCAGGATAAAAGGCCGGCTGAAAATAGATAATATCACTTCTACCAATCCCATAGCAGTAGGGGATACCGTTGCTGTTGAGATGGAAAATGAATTGGAAGATACTTTAATCATAACGGATATAGATCCTCGCCGCAATTATATAACAAGGCAATCTCCGCAAAACAAAACACAGCATCATATTATTGCAGCCAATATAGACCAGTCTTTGCTCTTTGCCACATTAAAAAATCCCAGGACATCCCAGGGCTTCATAGATCGCTTTCTTGTTACGTCCGAAGCCTATCATATTCCTTCTGTAATTGTATTTAATAAAGCAGATCTTTATAAGGGCAGGGAAATGGAAAAATACAGGGAACTTCAGGATATATACACGGCCATCGGGTATAAAGTATTGCTCATCAGCATACAAGAAAGTACGGGTATCCCGGAGCTGACAAAAATGTTGAAAGGAAAGATTACCCTTCTCAGCGGGCATTCCGGAGTCGGCAAATCCTCATTCATCAACACAGTCTTTCCGGGATTGCAGCTAAAAACAAATGATGTAAGCGGATGGAGCGGAAAGGGGATGCATACTACAACCTTTGCCGAAATGTTCAATCTCCCCGAAGGGGGAAAAATAATCGACACCCCCGGCATAAGAGAGTTGGGGCTGGTAGACATATCCCGGCAGGAACTTTCGCATTACTATCCTGAAATGAAATCACTCATCAGCCATTGCCAGTTCAACAATTGTCTGCATATAAACGAGCCGGGATGTGCCGTAAAAGAAGCTGTGGCTTCAGGGAAAATTCATGAGGAGCGCTATATCAGTTATTACAATATACTTGATACTATCTCCGAAAAAAATTACTAATAGCTTTTATTGCCACGGTATTTGGCCTTTTTCGAAGCCTTCATTGCCTTAGGGTCGCCGGCAGCTAATTTCTCAGCGCCGACATTTCTGCCGTCGCTCGGGCATCCATACTTTTCCTGCTTTTTGAAAATAGAACAGCTACACAAAAAGGAAACACAAAAAACAGCAATGATCAGTTTTTTCATATACTAAGAATAATGATATAAAAAATAATTACAACATTTAATCCTCATTAAACCAGCTGCTATAAAGAAGATAATTATTGGCTATCCGGTTTATCTCTCCATGTACCAGTTCCTGTGGAATGTCTTTTACTTTTTTTGCCGGTACACCAGCATAAATAGTGCCAGCTTCGATGACCGTATTTTCCAACACTACAGCCCCCGCCGCAACAATACTGTTGCTGCCTATCTGCACACCATCCATGACAATGGCTCCCATACCAATAAGCACGTCATCGGCAATAGTACAACCGTGTACAATGGCATTATGGCCAATACTCACATTATTCCCGATAATTGTACCATTCTTCTGATAAGTACAATGTATCACAGCGCCATCCTGTATATTCACTTTATTGCCGGTACGAATACAATTCACATCCCCTCGCACCACGGCATTGAACCATATACTACAGTCTTTCCCCATTTCTACATCCCCAACAATTGTGGCATTAGGAGCCACAAAACAATTGTCTCCTAACTTCGGTAAAACCCCCTTTACAGGCAAAATAACAGCCATAATTTATTTTTTTGTTACCGGCAGCGGTTCTTTGTCCGGCATTGTTGTGTCACTCACTTGTACCGCATACCTGTGGGCATCAGTGTTTCTTCCGCCTAAAGTTGCAATTTAATCAAACAATTCACTAATCAGACTTTCTTTCCGAACTTTGTTATATCTGCAATACAGCAACAGATATGAGAGTATGACAAACAGGCAATTATTTTTACAGCACGTAGGGCAAACATCTGCAGCGCCCCTCTGCCTTGAAATCGTAAAAGCTGCAGGGTCCAGGATGTGGGATAAAAACGGAAAAGAATATATAGACCTCATAGCTGGCATAAGCGTTTGCAATATCGGGCATAGCCATCCGGCAGTACTAAAAGCCGTACGGGAGCAGGCGGAAAACTATATGCATATAATGGTATATGGGGAGTTTGTAGAATCGCCACAGGTAGCCTATGCCAAAAAACTTGCGGGTCATCTTCCTCCCGGATTACAGTCTGTGTTTTACACAGCCAGCGGAAGCGAGGCCACCGAAGGCGCTATGAAACTAGCCAAGCGCTACACAGGCCGCACACAGGTAATTTCTTTTCAAAACAGTTATCATGGGAGCACCCAGGGAGCCTTAAGCTTAATGGGAAACGAATATTGGCGCAATGCTTTCCGGCCCCTTTTGCCGGATGTTCTCAGGCTCACCTACAACTCTTTTGAAGACCTGGCTTATATAACAGAACGTACCGCTTGTGTGGTAGCAGAAACCATTCAGGCAGAAGCAGGCGTCATTGCTCCACAAAATGGGTGGCTTACAGCATTGCGCAAACGTTGTACAGAAACAGGGGCATTATTTGTGCTGGATGAAATACAGTGTGGTTTCGGCCGCAACGGGTCGCTGTGGGCATTTGAACAGTTTGATGTCGTACCCGATATTTTATTGCTAGGCAAAGCATTAGGCGGCGGAATGCCCCTGGGTGCGTTTATTGCTTCAAAACCAGTAATGGATACCCTCACTAATAATCCGGTACTGGGGCATATAAATACTTTCGGTGGGCATCCGGTAAGCTGCGCTGCGGGGCTGGCTGCATTCGATGTATTACTGAATGAAAACATCATCCCTTCTGTAAAACAAAAAGAAGAACTTTTTCTTTCGCTATTGAAACATGATACTATAAGGCAGGTACGCAGCAAAGGCCTCATGATTGCTGTTGAGTTTGATACTTTTGAATTTAATAAAAAAGTAATTGATATACTTATCGAAAAAGGCGTTTTTACCGATTGGTTCTTATTTGCTTCCAATTGTTTACGCATTGTACCGCCGCTTACTATTACTAAGGAAGAAATCGTCCGGGCCTGTCATGTACTGGCCGGAGTGCTGGACAGTATCAATTGATATTATTTCTATTTCCCAAAGGGTTTAACAAAATTTTCTTGCAAAATAATTTTTTCTTTATTTACTTTGTAATTCAAAGTACTTTTTATGAGTGACCAACATCAACCTCTTGAAGAATTACAACATATAAAAAAAATGATGGAGCGAAGCAGCCGTTTCATCAGCTTAAGTGGCCTAAGCGGTATTGCCGCTGGTATTTGTGCTCTTATAGGTGCCTGGGTTGCCTTACCTATTGTCAACGGCGGCTATCAGCATGGCTATAATATAGAAGATATTCCCGGCGATGTAGTTACTACATTAAAAGAGTTTATGGGCAGTATTTTGTTTCATATAGCCTTGTATACATTTATAGGAGCGTTGGCCTTTGCATTCTTGTTTACTTATCTGCGGAGCAGGAAAAAGAAAGTGCCCATGTGGGGTGGGGTTTCCAAACGTTTGCTGCTTGCTGTGGCAGTACCATTGACAGCCGGAGGGCTTTATCTTTTTCGCCAGATAGAGCTCGGGCATTTTGGCCTTATAGCCCCGGGTTCGCTCATTTTTTACGGCCTGGCGCTTATCAATGGAAGCAAGTACACGCTGGGCGAAATAAAGTTTTTAGGTTATGCACAAGTACTATTAGGATTAGTTGCAAGTTGGATGACAGGGTATGGCCTTTATTTTTGGGCACTAGGCTTTGGCATCCTGCATATTGTTTATGGTATTATCATGTGGTATAAATATGAAAGGGTATGATTAATCCGATTGGAAATCTTAATAAAGTTTTTGACAACAGGGTACGCCTTGGCATTATGAGTGTGCTGATGGTAAACGATTCCGTCAATTTCAACGATTTAAAGGGATGGATGGATATAACAGATGGTAATCTGGCCAGCCACCTGAAAACTTTGGAAGAAAATGAGATGCTTAAAGTGCATAAAGGGTTTATTGGGCGTAAGACACTTACTACTTACGAGATTACTAAGTTAGGAGAAAGGGAATTTAAAGCGCATCTGTCAGCGTTAGAGAAAATGATAAAGAATATGAAGTAAAAATTTTTCTTAATACACTTTGAATTTCAAAGTACTTTTAAAATTTAAAATAACAAATATGGAAACAAATGCACCACTTAGTTTTTGGGAAAAGAACAAGCTGATAATTAAGGCTTTCTTTATTGGGATTCTTATATTGGCCTTATTGATTCCTACTTTTTCAATAATGTTTCTTGTCAGGGAACGTGAAGGAAGGCGTAATGAAGTGGTAAAGGAAGTCAGCAGCAAATGGGCCGATGCTCAAACCCTTACCGGACCTTTCATTGCTGTGCCGTATCTTATAGAAACAAAGGATGAAAAAGGCGCCGTTTCCTATCAGAAGGAGTATGTCGTTTTGCTGCCGGATAATTTGAAGATAAATGGTAAGATTATGACTCAGTTAAAACACAGGAGCATTTTTCAGGTGCCTGTTTACAATAGCGAAATTCATATAGAGGGTAGTTTCGGGCCGGTAAAGGCAGACAAGCTACCGGTTGCATTGAGTTCCCTGCATTTGCAGGAGGCAGTTGTATGTATGGGTATCAGCGATTTTAAGGGTATTGGCGAAAATCTTAAAATGCGATGGAACGATACTACAATAGATTTTGAGACAGGGTTGCCTCCAATCAACTGGTTAGATAACGGCGTTAGTTGCCCTTTGAAAATTTCGCAGGATGCTTTGCTAACAGCTAATAATTCTTTTTCGATAGATTTTACACTTAAAGGCAGTGAACAGCTTTTTGTAACACCTTTGGGCAATCTCACAAATGTCCATATTGCTGGCGATTGGCAGAACCCGGCCTTTGATGGAAAGTATTTGCCTGATACAACAACTGTTTCTGCAAAAGGGTTTTCGGCCGATTGGAAGATACTGCATTTTAACAGGACGTATCCTCAGTATTTTTCCGGCAGCCGTAATCTAAGTATCGGGGAAAGTACATTCGGGTTTAAGCTTCTTCAGCCGGTGGATGCTTATAGTCAAACATTACGCAGCGTCAAATATGCAATACTTATCATTGCCCTTACGTTCTTTCTTTACTTCTTTCTTGAAATATATTATCGCCGCTCTGTACATCCGCTTCAATATATATTGATTGGTTTTGCACTCGTCATATTCTATACGCTTCTTCTTTCTGTTTCAGAATACCTGCAGTTCGGGTATGCTTATTTGTTAGCGGCAGTTGCAACAGTTGTACTGATAGGGTTGTATACCAGGAGTATTTTTAAGAAATGGAGTGCGGTTCTTTTATTCTCTCTTATTTTGTCAATGTTGTACCTCTTTATATATGTACTCATCCAGTTGCAGGATAATGCTTTGCTTTTTGGTAGCTTAGGCTTGTTTATTCTGCTTTCCCTTATCATGTATTTCAGCAGGAAAATAAGCTGGAGTAATCCGGAAAAACAAGTAGTACAGAATACATAATACATTTTTTGCCGGTATCTGTATATGGCAGGTACCGGCTTTTTTCAAAATTATTACAATGAAAGTCAAAATGATATTGCCGGCTCTGGCGGAGGCCGAAAGCCCTTTCTGGCGCCCTGTGAAATATTCTTTATTCCCTCCGCTGGGTTTGGCAACATTGGCAGGGTATTTATCTCCTGATGATGAAGTTGAACTTACCGATCAGCATGTTGAGATAGTAGATATGACTGATGAACCCGATCTTGTAGTCATCCAGGTGTACATTACGAATGCCTACAGAGCTTATCGCATGGCAGCTCACTACCGGGAAAAAGGAAGTTATGTAATACTCGGTGGTTTACATGTGACTGCTTTACCAGATGAAGCAATGCAATTTGCTGATTCTATTTTCATCGGCCCTGGCGAAGATACTTTTCCCCGATTTCTGGAAGATTTTCGTAAGGGTAACCCCCAAAAAATGTACCTGTCTTCCGTTCGAACACTGGCAGGTATGCCGCCGGTAAGGCGAGACCTTATAAAGAGATACAATTACCTCGTGCCCAATTCTATTGTTGTTTCGAGGGGGTGCCCTCATCATTGCAGTTTCTGTTATAAAGACGCTTTTTTTAAAGGAGGTAAATCTTTTTACACGCAGCATACTGATGAAGCTTTATCGGAAATAGAAAGATTACCTGGCAGGCACCTTTATTTTCTCGACGATCATTTGTTGGGGAATCCGCGATTTGCCGAAAGTCTTTTTGCCGGTATGCAGGGAATGAAACGGGTGTTTCAAGCTGCTGCTACCGTAGAATCAGTGCTTCGGGGCGATCTGATAGAAAAAGCTGCCGAAGCGGGATTGCGCAGCGTTTTTGTCGGGTTTGAAACATTTTCTCAGAAAAACCTGCATCAGAGCAACAAAAAACAAAATCTTATGCGTGATTATAATGCTGCAGCCAAACGATTACGTTCTCTCGGAATAATGATTAACGGAAGTTTTGTTTTTGGGCTTGATGATGATGATAAGGATGTCTTTAAACGGACTGTTGACTGGGGGGTAAACAACGGAATAACAACAGCGACATATCATATTCTGACACCCTATCCCGGAACCGAATTATACAGGTCAATGGCTGAACAAAAAAGAATTCTTACAGGCAATTGGGATTTATATGATACAAGGCATGTGGTATACGAAACCCGTTCACTTTCTCCAAAGGAATTGACGGAAGGATATAATTGGGCATACGAAGAATTTTACAGTTATGCCAATATTTTTAAAGCAAGCCTGAACCATGATTCCGTGAAGCAAATATTGAAACATTTTATGTACACAAGCGGTTGGAAAAAACTCGAACCAATGTGGAATGTGCTTATCAAAACAGGGGCTCTTAAATATATGCTGCCGTTACTGGAGTTTATCTTGTCGGATACCCGTTCTGTAAGAACAGTACAAACCGAAACTTATATGCCATCATTAAATCTTCAGTCATGAAAATTATTAAGCCGTTTATATTTGCGATAAAGGGCGTATTATATTGCTCTTTCACTCAGCGTAATTTCAGGATACATAGCGTTGCGGCCTTTTTGGTGGCACTTGCCGGTTGGCTGTTGGGGATATCTGCATTAGAATGGGTTGCAGTTGCATTGTGTGTTGCTATTGTAATGGTGGCCGAAATGATAAACACAGCAATTGAATTACTATGTGATTTGTATTCCTCTTCTTATAATTCCACAATTATGGTTATAAAAGACATTGCGGCTGGTACAGTATTGGTGGCTTCTGTTATAAGCATGTTTGTGGGAAGTATAATTTTCATGCCAAAAATATTTCACATTCTAAATATAAGTCTATGATACGGATAACTTATCTCGAAAAATTGATCTTTACTTTCATATTTTTTATTTTTATTCTCATATCATTTCGTGTATTCTATAGCGGTAGTATCCGTTATATTTTTTTACTATGGAATATTTTCCTCGCCTGGATACCTTTTCGGATAAGTATCATGTTCAGGTATGTTTCTGGCAAATTATTCGGTATTTTACTTTTCATATGGCTTTTGTTTTTTCCTAATGCACTTTATATAATTACCGACCTGGTTCACCTGAATGAAGATACCGCAATGCCAGTATGGTATGATGCGGTAATATTATTTTCTTCGTCGCTTATAGGATTGGTGATGGCATTTATTTCGTTGTATAATGTGGAAATATATTTCCGCAACAGGCTAAAAATAAAATTTACCGGGGTAATGATGTCTGTTTTTATTTTCTTAGGAGCATTTGGGGTCTACCTTGGCCGGTTCCTGCGTTGGAACAGTTGGGATATTCTTACAAATCCAATGTCTTTGTGTTATGAAATAAGCATTCGTATTATCAGGCCTGTAGACCATTTCCGTACATGGGTTATAACATTTCTGTTTGCAGTCTTCTTCTTTCTGGTGTATTATATGGCTAGAAAAATATCAGATATTTTCTTAGATGCTGCACTGAAACAAAATAAAAGCAGTTACAATCTTTAAAAATCAAGCCCCATTGCAAAATAGAGTACCGGTTTGCCCCTGAACACACCGGTCATAGGCCACCCTGCATCGAATTTTAAAAAATAACCCAGTAGTGTACTGCGGGCACCAAATCCGTAACCGCCTGCCAGTGGCCCGATACCACCTACACTCAACCTGACACTGGCGGGTGTATTTTGATTGCTATAGATGGATTCCGGCCTTTTTAACGAATTATAACTTCCGTTCCATGCATTTCCCAAATCAATGAATTGAATTAACTGGAAATTACGGACAAAAGCATTGTTAATAGGCCTGTTGAAAAATGTGGAAAATACAGGAAGTCTAAACTCACTATTAAGAACAAGCGCATTATTGCCGT
>CAZKPH010000067.1:0-9076 GCA_964554605.1 uncultured Ferruginibacter sp. | reverse complement strand
TCCGGCATATCAGCTTTGAAATTGTTAATGATTCCTTAACATTGAAATAATATTAATTTCATATTTCTTTGCCGAAAAATCAGCCTGTGCAAAGGAAATTTTCATTTCTTTTCTTATCATTTATTTGCCTTTTCAACCAAGCTAAGACCCAGTTCCTGATGGATATGATTGACACTTCCACCAATTTGGGGAAAGGGATGCTTGGGATATACAAGAAGTTTGATAATGTGCGGATAGGAGGGTACATACAACCGCAATTCCAGATTGCTCAGTCCAAAGGAGCCAGAAGTTTTGATGGTGGTGATTTTCCGGCAAATGTCAATAACCGTTTTATGCTCCGCAGGGGGCGCATAAGGTTTGATTATGTTCATTTTCCCGAAAATAATATCGGGCCATCCGTACAATTTGTATTTCAGTTTGACGGAACCGAAAGGGGGGTCGTGATCCGGGATTTTTGGGGTAGGGTATTTGAAAATAAGTATAAACTTTTTGCGGTATCTGCCGGAATGTTCGCAAGACCTTTCGGTTATGAATTAAATCTTTCTTCCAGTGACAGGGAAAGCCCGGAAAGAGGAAGGATGAGCCAGTTGTTGATGAAAACGGAAAGGGATATGGGTGCAATGGTTTCATTTGAGCCCCGGGAAAAACAGCATCCTCTTCGTTACCTGAAAATTGATCTGGGTTTTTTCAATGGGCAGGGGCTTGCAGCCACAACGGACTTTGACAGCCATAAAGATATAATTGCCCGTATAGCTTTGAAGCCTTATCCTCTCGGGCATAGTTCCAAATTAAGTATAGGGATATCATATCTTAACGGAGGTATGATGCAGAATACAAAATATGTGTACAAGGATGCCGTAAACACATCCGGGAAGACATTTTTAGTAGATTCCTCAGCAGGTAACATTGGGAAAATCGCCCCCAGGATATATTATGGAGCGGACGTGCAATATAAAGCGAAGATAAAGGCCGGTTATTGGGAAATAAGAGGAGAATTTATTACGGGTAAGCAAACAGCCACCTTTCAAACATCAGAAACGCCTGCAATATTATTAATCGGAACTGACGGATACTTTATCCGCAATTTTGCCGGAGCGTATTTTTATTTATTGTCCAATATTATTAATGAACATCATCAAGTAGGAATAAAGTATGACTGGTATGATCCCAATACGGATGTGAACGGTAGCGATATTGGAAAACCTGGTACAATATTAGGAGCTGCTGATATTAAGTTTTCCACACTGGGCGGCGGATATATCCATTATATAACTGATAATGTAAAACTCGTTCTCTGGTATGAGAAAGTATTTAACGAGAAAACAGTATTGCCCGGTTATACCGGCGACCTTCCTGATGATATTTTTACCTGTAGGTTGCAGTTCAGGTTTTAATCGTATAACATTTCCGTAACATTCTCATAACATTCTCATAATCTTGCATTAATCTTATAGTAACATTCGGAGTGTCTCTTTGCGGTAAATTTAAAAACATGAGAATTTCACTGCTGCTTGTTGGTTTGCTAATTTCGTTTACAAGTTTATTTGCTCAAAAAGGAAGAATAGAAGGTAAAATAACTGATGCCAAAACATCAGTTGGTATTGCGGGCGTATCCATTGTTGTTAATAGTGATAATAAAACAGTAGCTACTTCAGATATTGACGGACATTATATTATCACTGTTGATGCGGGGAAAAAATACGTTCTTCGTTTTACATCAGTTGGGTATGCTACCAAGGAAGTTGCTGATATAGAAGTAATGGCTGGTCAGGTTACTACAACAGATGTTACACTTATTACCACAGCCAAAACAGAACAAGGCGTAGTGCTTCGTTCATCTTCAAAAAAAGAAACGGCTGCCGCTTTGATAGCTTATCAGAAAAATACAAGTGTCGTTGCACAAGTTATCAGCGCAGAAACAATTAAAAGATCTCCCGATAAAAATACAGGTGAAGTGCTGAAAAGAATGCCGGGAACATCTATTCAGGAGGGGAAATATATAGTAGTCCGTGGCCTGGCAGACAGGTATAATCAGGCAATGCTGAATGGTATCTTGTTGAACAGTACTGAACCGGATAGGAAAACATTTTCTTTTGATATTTTTCCTTCCGTAATCATCGACAATATTATTGTCAATAAAGCGTTTGTTCCCGAATTGCCCGGAGAGTGGGCAGGGGGGCTTATACAGGTAAATACAAAAGATATTCCTTCAAAGAATTTTTTGAATTTGCAAATCGGAACCGGGTTCAACACCAACGTGCTGGGGCATGACTTCTATTCCTATAAGGGGAGTAATCTTGATTTTTTAGGTTTTGATAATAAGATTCGCACTCTCCCGGATAACTTCCCTACCAAAAATAATTTCACTTCTCTCACGGATAATGAAAAACTGAATTTTGGGAAATCTATAGCATCCAACTGGTCTGTTTATAAAAAAACGGTACAACCCAATGCATCGCTTCAGTTAAGTAGCGGGTTTAGTGGCAAAATTTTCGGAAAAAAAATAGGCGCTACCCTGGCAATGAATTATAACAGAAGTATTAAAAGGAATGAATTCAAAAATTCATTTTATACTGTCACCAATAATCTTGCCTCACCCGATTTTATATATTACACAGATAAGTATGCAGAAGATGTGTTGTGGGGTGGGTTGGCAAATATATCCGTACATCTGAATTCCAATAACAAAATATCAGTAAAAAACCTTTTTAACGTTAACGCTACTAATTATACTGCCCTACGGACAGGGGAAGAATATCTTACTGGCACTGATAATGTACGGTCACGGGAATTGGCTCAGCGTACAAATATTTTCTATAACACCCAATTGTGCGGAGAACACCTTCTTCCCCGGCTGGATCTTAAACTGAACTGGTACGGAAGTTTTAATATTTTGGATCAATATATTCCTCAGCAAAGAAGGCTTGAATACATTCAGGTAGATCAAACCGGCCTGTATGAAGCCAGAGTGTCTACAGGGCAATCTCAAAAAAGCGGAAGTGTATTTTATTCCAATTTGTCTGATTATATCTATACTGCAGGCGGCGACCTCACAAAACCCTTCAGGTTATTTCATAATAAACAATCTGTCAAGGGGGGATATTTATTCCAGGTTAAAGACCGCTTGTTTGATGCAAGGCCGTTTTATATTAAGTTATATGACAATAGTTTAAAAACACTTTCTGAAGACAACATATTTGCTGCGGAAAATTTTGTGCCGGGAAAATTAGGATTTGACGAATTTGCAGGTAGCCAGTTTCGTTACCTTGCCAATACCATTCTGAATGCTACTTATCTTCAGTTTGATAATCTGGTTTCAGAAAAGTTAAGGTTGGTTTGGGGTGTGAGATATGAAAATTTCGATCAGATTGTAGGCAGCACTAAAGCAAGCGACCCCCGTTATGTACACAATAAAGTGGAAGACTGGCTTCCTGCAATGAATATTACGTATAAAGTCGATAATCAGACAAATATTCGTCTTTCCGCTTCACAAACTGTTGTTCGTCCCGAATTCAGAGAGTTGTCCGATTTTGCATTCTATGATTTTGAACTTGGAGCTACTGTATTGGGTAATAATAGCCTGCAAAGAACGAAAATATCAAATGCCGACCTTCGGTACGAAATATACCCCCGCCCGGGAGAATTGATTACAATGGGAGTATTCTATAAGTATTTTACAAATCCTATTGAAGCCTACCTAAACCAAAGTGGCGCAGGATCAAGCAATACGTTCAATTTTATTAATGCAGATAATGCAACCGGATACGGGGCTGAATTTGAAATAAGAAAGAAACTTGATTTTGTAACTGCACTTAAAAATTTTACCGTATCGTCTAATCTTTCTTATATACATAACCGTGTAAAAGGGTCTACTAATGCAAAAATCGACAGGCCCATGCAAGGGCAGAGCCCTTATGTAATCAATATCGGCTTGCAATACGATTTGGAGAAACAAGGATTAACGACAACATTGTTGTTTAATCAGATAGGACGAAGAGTGGCTTACGTAGGCAATGATCAAACTCCCGTAATTTGGGAAGCCCCACGTCCTTTACTTGATTTTCAGTTATCAAAAAAAGTGCTTAAAAATAAAGGCGAATTGAAACTAAATGTTAATGATATCATTAATAGCAAAGCAAATTTTTATCATGACCTAAACGAAGATGGCAAATATAAAGTTAGCCAGGATGCACTTGCTATTGAAAGAAAATACGGGACAACATTCAGTATAACCTTTGGGTATAATATCAGGTAATAAAAAAAATTAAAAAATAAAAAATGAAAAAAACAATTCTTTTTGCAACGATAGCTGTGTATGCAATTTTAGCAAACGGCTGTAGAAAAATTGAAATAGATGGAACCGATTCCGGGGGAAACAACAACACTACGGAAAATACCATTCTGTCCGGTAAAATTAATACAGATAGAACGCTTAAGGCTTCTAATACATATACCCTGCGTGGATTAGTATATGTGACCGATGGAGCTACTTTGACTATTGAACCCGGCACCAAGATTGTCGGAGAAAAAAATACAAGGGGGGCACTGATTGTAACAAGAGGATGTAAACTTATTGCCAATGGCACTGCACAACAACCAATTGTATTTACCTCAGACCAGGCTACTCCGCAACGTGGAGATTGGGCAGGTATTGTTTTGCTCGGAAGAGCCAGAACTAATGCAAGCTATAACGGAACGCCCGGTTTAGGCGAAGCGGAAGGGGGTATCAATAATGGTGATGGCCTTGGCTTGTATGGCGGCACTGATGATAATGATAATAGTGGTACATTGAAATATGTGAGAATAGAATATGCAGGTTATGCCTTCCTGCCAGATAAAGAACTGAACGGGTTGAGCCTCTATGCAATTGGAAAATCAACTACAATATCCTACGTAGAGGTTTCTTATGCGAATGATGATTCTTTTGAATGTTTTGGTGGTACAGTTAATCTGGATCATATCATAAGTTATAAAACCCTTGATGACGACTTGGATACGGATAATGGATTTAGTGGGAATGTACAATTTGCTATTTGCCAGCGAGACAGCAGTGTTGCGGATGTATCGGGTTCAAACGGATGGGAAAGCGATAACGATGCTAACGGCATAGCTGTAATTATGCCTTCCGGGCAAACCGCAGTACAGCCGCAAACAAAAGCTATTTACAGTAATATTACTATGATTGGGCCAAAGGCAACGACAGCCAATACAGGAAACTCGTTGTTTAAAAATGGAGCACAGATACGCCGTAATTCAGCAATCTCGATATTCAATTCAGTAATTATGGGATGGCCTGTAGGACTATATATAGATGCTACTACAGGGACCCCTACAGATGCAAATATCACAGGCACCCCTGCAATAGCTAATCAAAGTATAAACCTTTATTTTGAAAATAATATTATTGCCGGATGTACTACCCCATTGAAATATGGTGCAAGTACTACTACTCCGACAGGATGGACATTAACGTCTCTTACAAATTGGTTTAATACCCCGGCATCAAATAATTCTATTTTGACGAATTGTTCTGATGTTCAATTAACAGATGCTTTCAACGAAGGAGGTAACCCGGATTATACACCGCTTGCAGGGTCTCCTCTTCTTTCGGGGGCTTCATTTACCAATGCCAAACTGGCATCAGGGTTTACTTCTGTTTCCTACAGGGGAGCAGTTGGAGCTGGCGACACATGGTGGAAAGGATGGACTCGTTTTTAATTTTAAAATAATAGTTAAAGGGAATAAAGGAAGCAGCGTCAACTGCTTCCTTTATTAATGTCTATGAAACAAATTTCGAATATAATATTGGTCATAACTTTTCTTTCTGCTTGTAACATAAACCGGCAACCGGCAAAAAAGGAAATAATATTATTCAATACCACTCTCACTGATTCTTTGAAAAAAGTGAGTGACACTATGTGGAATGCAAAATACCGGAGCCGGGAAATGGCTGGTTGTGAGTATTACATAACAAAAAAAGACAGCATTGTGACGCAGGTCATGAAAGATGCTTCCGGAAAAGTAAGGCAAATCGTATCTGCAAAGTATGACCGGATAAGGACCTTCTTAGCTGAATTTTATGAAAATGGGCAGCTAAAAGCCAAACTAAAGTTCGATTCGGCAGGAAGGTTAAACGGCCCTGCAACATATTACTATGAAACAGGGGTCGTAAAAAGTGAGGGGGTTTATGATAAAGGGTTTTTTTCCGGCGAATGGAAAAACTATGATACCACGGGAAAAACTTTACCCTCCGATAATTATGGAAAAGACGGGATGTTCTTGAAGAAATAACATTTTCGACATAATAATTAGATAACACAGGCATTACTTTAACTTAATAGTACAACATTAATTTGCCTCTATTATGGCAGGCAATCAATCATAAACAAGTTTCCTTAAGCACAGGCAAATTCTCTAGTTCTTGTACCACTCTTTATTCTTATAGAGTGGTTTTTTATTATATACATGGTATTAGGGAGTAAAATTGCACGCCCTGCTTATCTTCGTGTCATGAAAAATATAATAGCCATACTTTCCTGTTTTCTTTTATTCAATGCCTGCCATACACCGGACAATACCTTGCGGGCTTTTCTTTCTGGTACGGATAGTGTAGCTATAAATTATTTCACCGGAGATGGCAGGATGAATACTGTAAAGGCGGTGAAAATAATAAAAGAGAGGCAAAATATTGAAAAACTTATAAAGGAATGTACCGCAGAGAAGCTAAAGGAAGAAAAAAGATGCGGAGTGGATGGGTCGCTTCATTTTTTCCGGCATGATACTGTAATAGCTGATATTTATTTTCGCATGAATGATGAAAAATGCCGACGCTTTTGGTATGTCTTTAAAGGGAAATCTGCAGCGACCAGACTGGGAAGCAATGCAAGTGCTCTTTTGGCAAATATTCTTCAACAAAAATGAATAACATAATATTAATACCGTATTAATATTATGGTAAAGCCGGAGATATATTTTTCCTGAAAATTTCTATTTATGGATACATTATCTCCGGTTTCAGGTAATAAACGAAACTATTTCATACTACTTGGGATTGTCCTGTTTTCTGCATTTATTTTCTGGCTGATATGTGGAAAGACATTGTCGTTCTTTCTTCTGAATACTTATCATACCTTCTGGCTGAATGTTTTTTTTGTTAATTATACTTTTTTGGGCGACGGAGTCTTTGCGCTGGCAATAGTTTGTGTTTGTTTTTTTTATTTTCGTAAGCGGAATATTGGATTACAATTATTGGCTACATTTCTTTTTTCCGGGATAATAGTCCAGCTAATTAAGAATATTGTCAATGCTCCGAGGCCAAGTCTTTTTTTCGAGAAGGGCCAGTACCTGCATTTTATAGAAGGTGTACATCTCTCCAATCATTATAGTTTCCCGTCAGGGCATACTGCTACTGCTTTTGCACTGGCAACGATGTTTGTATTGATCAGCCCGAGAAAAAGCATACAAATACCCGTACTGGCAGCGGCATTGCTTGTGGGGTATTCAAGAATATACCTGGCGCAGCATTTTTTGGAAGATGTGCTTGTGGGTGCTATCATTGGTACAGCAAGTTCTGTGGCAGTGTATTATACAATAATAGCGGGAACCATAAGGCAGAAGAGCAAAAGCAAATGGTATTGGCTATACGGCAATAAAGATGGAGCTAAGCAGGTGTCTTATCCATTATAGTAATAGCTTTACTTTCTAAAGTAAAACCAAAAGTTGTACCTACATCAATTTTGCTTCTTACATGAATAGCCTGTCCATGGGCTTCAATAATATGTTTGCAGATAGAAAGGCCCAGCCCACTTCCGCCTACTTTACGGCTCCTGGCAATATCCGTACGATAGAATCGCTCAAAAATCCTACCCAGATGCTCATCGGCAATACCAAAACCATTATCACCAATTTCAATGAGGATCCGCTTTCCTTCTATTTTATAGAAACTGGCTTCAACGATGCCGTTTTGTTTGCCATATTTAATGGCATTGTCAATTAAGTTAATAAAGACCTGCCGGATTTTTTCTTTGTCTGCAAATACAATAAGCGGAGGTTCACACCCTTTTTTTATAGTAAGTTTAAGTTGTTTTTCTTCAGCCTTTATGAATAATGATTCATATACTTCCTTCAGTAAATCCTGAATAATAAAATTGGTTTTATTCAATTGCAGGTTGCCCATTTCCAATTTCGATATCTCATCAAGATCATCTACCAGATTTACTAACCGGTCTATATTTCGGGAAGTGTTCGAGAGGAACTTTTTATTTACATCCGGGTTTTCCAAGGCGCCATTCAGAAGCGTATCAACATATCCTTGTATGGCAAAGATTGGTGTTTTCAGTTCATGGCTTAAATTCTGTAAAAATTCTTTACGGAAAGCCTCGTTTTTTCTAAGTACTTCTATTTCCTGTTTTTTTTGTTCGGCCCAGGCTTCTACATCCTGCCTTACTTCGTCAATGCCTTTTTGCGGGAGCAGGCTGCGGTAATAGAATTCTTCTTTCTTGCTGGCCTTTGTCTGTGATATTAGTTTATATATCAGTTTGATTTTTCTGTAAATGAATTTCTGTACCATAAAAAGTATCATTCCAAAGCTCCCCCAAAAAATCACAATAAATGAACTTAATGCGATCCACCATACCGGATGAAAAAAGTAGATGCCAATACTAATAGGCACAGAAATAATCAGTGCTGTAAGAGCCGATAGTTGTTGGGGAGAAAAATTCTTTGAAGAAAACATTTACAGAGTTATCTGGTTTTGCCGTTGCATCACAAAGGTAATGATCGAAATGAAGAATTCATAGTAAAGGGAAGTTGCGAGGTTTTAATACAATCAAATCTCAAACTTGTAACCAACGCCCTTCACTGTGGTTATACAGTCCAGATTAAGTTTTTGACGTACTTTTCGGATATGGACATCAATGGTGCGGTCGCCTACAATTACTTCTGTACCCCAAACCTGGTTCAGGATTTCGTTCCGCAAAAACACTTTTCCGGGTTTTGATGCCAATAGCGCAAGTAATTCAAACTCTTTTCGGGCAAGTGTAATATCTTCTCCTTTATAATTCACCAGAAATTTTTC
>CAZKPH010000066.1:0-9183 GCA_964554605.1 uncultured Ferruginibacter sp. | reverse complement strand
ATATCACGGCTATTCCTGACCGGCTATATAAATATATAGGAATTATGCAGGGGCAGACCACTTACCTGAAGCAGCATATCGAGAACCTTATGAAAGTGCTGAAAGCTGAAGCAAACGGGTTGCCAATAGAAAAAGACCTTGTTGCCCCTAATAAGCTTATCAGAGACGCTTTAACTCAATTGTTCGTGGCCATTGAAGAAAAAAAAGGAACGGTAGATCTTGATCTCGAACCCAACGACCATCAATTGAATCTAGATGCCAGCAATATGTATGTTGCTCTCCTAAACATAATTTCCAATGCCGTAAAATATGCTCCAGAACCACATATTATCATATCAACCAAAGCAGCGGGTGGAAAATTTGTTATTTCAGTAAAAGATAACGGGATAGGGATAGAAGAAAAATATCTGAAAAAATTATTTAAAAAGTTTTACAGGGTACCTGCCGGCGACACGCATAATGTAAAAGGGCTTGGATTAGGTTTGTATTTTGTAAAAAAAGTGATTGATAGCCATAACGGAACAATCCGGGTACAAAGTATCCCCGGTATTGGTACGGAATTTATAATCGAATTACCTGACAATAAAAATTAAGTGTATGACTGTTATTAAAGGAAATATTCTTTTTGCTGAAGACGACAGCAGCCTGGCATTTATGGTAAAAGACGCCCTGGAGGAAGAAGGGTACCGTGTGGTCCACTGCATGGATGGCAAGGAAGCTATCGACAAATTTGATAAAGCGAAGTTTGATATCTGCTTGTTGGATATTATGATGCCCAATCGGGATGGATATGCAGTGGCAAAAAAGATACGCCAACAGACAGATGTTATGCCTATTCTGTTTTTGAGTACGAAGAATCAGGAAGAGGATAAGCTTAAAGGTTACGATTCCGGGGCAGATGATTATATATCAAAACCTTTCAGTATGCCGGAATTGCTCAGGAAGATTGAAGTATTTTTGCGAAGGACAAAGAAAATGTTCTCAGACCTGCAGAATGAATACAAAGTGGGCAATATTGTATTTTATCCCAGGAATCTGAAAATTGTAACACCTTCCGAAACAATAGGCATAACGCAAAAAGAAGCCGAGCTGCTACGCTTTTTCTGTGATCATCCGAACAGGGTTTTGCGCAGGGAAGAGGTACTGATAAATGTTTGGGGCAAGGATGATTATTTTCTTGGAAGGAGTATGGATGTGTATATGACCAAATTACGAAAATACCTTCGTGCAGATGCCGCCATAATATTGGAAACAATACATGGTGTAGGATTTAGATTCATTCTTCCTGCCTGAAATTACACTTGCCGATATTAGTATTTTTTGCAAAGATTAACTCCATATAATATTGCAGATACCACACACGTAAAATAGAACCCTAAACTTTTCCAGAATCGTTAACCATCGGTTAACGATTCTTAATGTCGGTTTAACCAAATAACATTCCAATTTTACATCGTAGCTGAAAAGCACAACTAAAAATGTTGATGTATAGAAAAATAGGAATGTTCTGGATAAGTCTGGTGTACTTATGCAAAGCCTTGCCGGCACAGCCTTCAGCCGATACGGTTCACTTAACTTTACCTGAGGCAGAAAAAGTATTTCTTCAAAAAAATCTTTGTTTAGTTGCGGCAAAATATAATATTGATGTTAACAAGGCATTGGCCCGCCAGGCTGCTTTGTGGGATAATCCTACTTTAGTCACAGACCAGAATGTGTATGATGGAAATTTTTTCAGGCATACACAAAACGAAGGGCAGGTATATATACAATTGCAGCAATTAATAAGAACGGCAGGCAAGATCAAAAAACAAACAAAACTGGCAAACGATAATGTGCAGTTGGCTAACCTTCAGTTTGATGAGTTGATGCGCAATCTTCAATATACTCTCCGGAACGATTTTATCGAAACCTGGCATTTATTGAAAGAAAAAACGGTATATGACCTTGAAATATCAGAAGTAAGGAACCTTGTTAATGGTATGGGGGAGGTATATAAGGCAGGAAATATTTCTCAGAAAGATTACATGCGCCTGCAAGCCCTTTTGTTTGGGTTACAAAATGAGTTAGTCAATATAGAAGCGCAGTTGATTCCTTTGCAGAATGAAATAAAATTATTGTTGCAATCTACAGAGAGAAGTTTTATTGCTCCCAGGATGGTTTATTACCTGCCGGATCTTATCGGGGCTAAAATCGCGGATTTGGATTCTTTAGTATATATAGCATTGAATAAACGGCCCGATGCGTTGATGTCCCAGGCTAACCTTATCTTTCAAAAAGATAACCTTACTTATCAAAAAGCTTTATCTAAGCCGGATATTACTATTGGCCCTGAATATGACAGGCGTAATAGTTATGAGCCCAATTATGTCGGGTTGGGAATATCTCTTCCTTTGAATATTTTTAATCGCAATCAGGGAAATATAAAGGCTGCAACAGCCGCAATCAAACAGCAACAATCGGCAAATGACTATGCTTTTGCCACTATTCGGAGCGAGGTAGCTACAGTATTTGATCGGGTTAAGTATTTTCAAAAGATAAATAACAGTGAGCAACTGGAATTTTCGAAAAGTTATGATGCGTTGTTTCGCAATATGCTTCAAAGCTATCAGTCGCGGCAGATAAGCCTGTTGGATTTTACTGATTTTCTCGATTCGTATAAAGATAATAAACTGAAAATTGTTGAACAGCATATCGGGTTGGTAAAATCAATCGCTGACCTGAATTATGCAGTCGGCAGTACTATTATTTCTCTCCAATAATTAAACAATGAACAAATTATTCTTATTGCCGGTTTTGCCGGTTATGGTTTGCCTGTATTCCTGCAAGAGGGATTCAGCGAATGCTGCAATGGCGGACAAAAAAATTTGTGTGACCGATTCGATGGAGCATATGATCCGTATAGATACTGCATTTCTTTCTAACGTTACAGACGAAGTAAAATTAAGCGGGGAAGTCAATTTTGATGATAACAGGATGGTAAAAGTATTCCCGTTTAGTAGCGGGCAGGTGCAAAAGGTATTTGTATCCCTTGGGGATAAGGTTACCAAAGGGCAAACGCTTGCAATTATTAAAAGTGCAGATGTAGCAGGTAATTATAGTGATTTGCTTTCTGCAAAAACCGACAAGTCTATTGCAAAAAAGCAACTGGAAAATATCTCATTATTATACAGTAAGGGGATAGCCAGCGAACGCGAATATACCGAGGCTAAAGACAATTATAAAAAAGCCATAGCGGCAGAGGATAAAATTAAAGGCCAGATTACCATTAACGGTAACGGGCAAACACAGCCGAATGGCACTTATGTTGTAATTGCGCCAACAAACGGGTATGTGGTGGAAAAAAACATTCAAGAGGGCAGTTTTATACGTACGGACAATGCACAGAATTTATTCACAATCGGGGATATAGATAATGTGTGGATATGGGCCAATGTTTATGAAACCGATGTGGCAAAAGTGAAGGAGGGGTATAGCGCTATGGTTACTACATTAGCTTACCCGGGAAAAGTGTTTAGTGGAAAAATAGACAGGGTCAGCCAGGTGCTGGATCCGCAGGCAAAGGTTATGAAAGTGCGTATTGCCATTGTAAATAACAGGCATGAACTAAAACCGGAGATGTTTGCCAATATTACCGTGCGTAACAAAGAGTTGCTGCAGGAAGTAACTATACCTGCTGCTGCTGTAATTACAGAGAACGGAAAAAATTTTGTTGTTATCTATCACGGCAAATGTAGCCTGGAGCTCCGGCCAGTGAATATCATAAAAACAGTTGACGGCAATACTTATGTACAGGATGGGATAAAACCAGGAGAAAAGATCATTGCGCAACAGCAAATATTGTACTACCGGGCGTTATTAGGCGAGTTTTAATCTAAATGTGTTTTAACAGCATTTATATTTTTGGTTATGAAAAAATTTATTCAGAATATTATACACTTTTCTCTACGTCACCGGTATTTCATTTTTTTTATGACAGGTGTTCTTATTGCTCTGGGTATTTGGGCATATAAAGAAACCCCCATTGAAACTTTTCCGGATGTTACTAATACTCAAATAATAATTATTGCACAATGGCCCGGGAGAAGTGCAGAAGAGGTAGAAAAGTTCGTAACAATACCGCTTGAAACTGTTCTGAATTCCGTACAAAAAAAAGCTAATCTGCGCACTACTTCTGCTTTCGGACTTAGTTATATACGTATCATTTTTGAAGACGATGTAGATGATGCTTTTGCAAGGCAACAGGTGCAAAGCCGTATTGGCGGCGCTGATCTTCCGGAAGGGGTTAAGCCTGATGTGCAGCCTCCATACGGGCCTACGGGAGAAATATTCCGTTATACTCTCAAAAGCAAAATATATTCTATCAGGGAACTTACAACAATTCAGGACTGGGTGCTGGACAGGCAGTTCAAATCTGTGCCGGGTGTTGCGGATGTAAATAGTTTTGGAGGAGAGGAAAAGGTTTACGAAGTGAGTGTCAACCCGGAGTTGCTTACGAAATACAATTTATCTTCTCTGGATGTATACAATGCCATTAACAAAAGTAATGTGAACGTAGGGGGAGATGTGATTGAAAGGAACGGGCAATCTTATGTCGTAAGGGGGATTGGGTTACTGGCAAGGGTAAAGGATATTCAGAATATAATGATTACAAAAGTGAATGGGGCTCCTTTATTGGTCAAAAATGTAGCAGAAATAGTTGAGTCAGGAAAACCACGGCTGGGATGGGTATCGAGAGACCAGGGAGGAAAGAGGGAGGATGATGTGATAGAGGGAATTGTTGTAATGCGAAAGGGAGAAAATCCGGCAGAGGTACTGAAATCTTTGGAGGCAAAAGTAGGTGAACTGAATGCTTCGATTTTACCTGCCGGTGTAAAAGTGGACACTTTTTACGATCGTACGGAGCTGATGGATTATGCACAGGAAACGGTAATTCATAATTTACTGGAAGGAATTATCCTGGTTACACTTATTGTGCTGATATTTATGGCAGATTGGCGAACAACGGTTACCGTAAGTATAATAATTCCACTTTCATTGTTGTTTGCGTTTATTTGTATGCGCCTGAAGGGAATGTCTGCAAACCTTCTTAGTATGGGGGCTGTCGATTTCGGTATTATTATCGATGGGGCTGTCGTAATGGTAGAGGGGTTGTTTGTAGCATTAGATCACCGTGCTAAGGAAATTGGCATGGAAAAATTCAACAAACTAGCTAAACTCAGCCTTTTTAAAGTTACTGGTACTGAAATGGGGAAAGCGATATTCTTTAGCAAAATAATAATATTGACTTGCCTTATACCAATATTTTCTTTCCAGAAGGTAGAAGGGAAAATGTTTTCTCCGCTGGCATATACGTTGGGTTTTGCGTTATTAGGAGCGCTGTTGTTTACGCTTACGCTTGTTCCCGCTTTAGCAAGTATATTATTGCGAAAAAATGTGCGGGAGAAACATAACCCGGTAGTAATTTTTTTTGAAAAAACAATAACCAGGTTATTATCAGTTGTATACCGCAATCAGGGGAAGAGTGTGGTGCTGGCAATTGTTGTGATGGCTCTTACATTTGCTTCTGCAAAATTTTTGGGAACGGAATTTCTTCCAGAACTTAATGAAGGTGCCCTTTGGGTAGAAGCAGAACTACCGATGAGTGTATCCTTGTCTGAGGCAAAATCAGTAAGTGATAAGATGATAAGTATCCTTTCCCGTTTTCCTGAAGTGGAAAAAACTTTATCCCAGATTGGGCGTACTAACGATGGCACAGATCCCAAAGGCTTCTTCAATGTACAAATACAAGTAGATCTTCGGCCCCAAAAAGAATGGAAACAGAAAATTTCAGAAGAACAGCTAATAGATGAAATGGATGCTCAGTTGCAAAAAATACCTGGGCTCGTACTCAACTATTCCCAGCCTATCAGGGATAATGTCGAGGAAGCTGTTGCAGGTGTCAATGCATCATTGGCAGTAAAGATCTTCGGTCCGGATTTTGATACACTGGACAGCCTCTCCAAGCAAGTGGCCGCACAGCTTAAGACAGTTAAGGGAATTGAAGATCTGGGAATTTTGCGAAACCTGGGCCAACCTGAGTTTCGGATACAATTAGACCAGGAAAAAATGGCTTTATATGGGATTACAACTACCGATGCAAATGCTGTGATAGAGATGGCGATTGGCGGGAAAGCAGCTACCGAATTATATGAGGGTGAAAGAAAATTTGATATACGTGTCCGTTATATGCAGGAATACAGAGCTACCCAGGATGCAATTGAACAACTCATGGTGCCGACAAACGATGGAGGAAAAGTACCCTTAAAGGAAATAGCAACTATTCAAACACTAACCGGCCCTGCTTTTATTTACCGGGACAATAATACCCGGTATATTGCCGTAAAATTTTCCATAAGAGAAAGAGACCTGGGAAGTACTATTAATGAAGCACGGCAAAAAATAAATGCAAACGTACATTTTACAAACGGGTATACCACAACATGGAATGGCGAGTTTGAAAATCAGCAACGGGCTTCAAATACATTGGCAAGGGTAGTGCCTGTTTGTTTGCTGGTAATTTTTCTGATACTGTTCATTACGTTTGGCAATATTAAAGATGCGCTACTTACTATCCTGAATGTGCCTTTTGCACTTATTGGAGGTATTTTGGCATTGCATATTACCGGTATCAACTTCAGTATATCAGCCGGGATAGGCTTCATTGCATTGTTTGGCGTTTGCATACAAAATGGGGTGATACTTATTTCTGTCTTTCGGAAGAATCTGGAAAGCGGCATGCACCTTGATGATGCAATCCTGAAAGGTGTTGTTTCCCGGGTAAGGCCGGTAATCATGACGGCATTGATGGCAATGATAGGATTAATGCCTGCTGCTGTTTCTACAGGGATTGGAAGTGAAACACAAAAACCTCTTGCCATAGTAGTAATCGGGGGGTTGGTAACGGCAACAGTACTTACACTTTTACTTTTACCTGTAATCTACTCCCTTGTATTCAAACTAACACATTACCGTGAAAACAGGAAGCTTTTGCGTAGGGCCGGGCTTGTAAGTAAAATAGAAAATCCTAACAGGTAAGAAGGTATTGAGTAAAAAAATTATTTGAGTACTTTTAATTTGACAGTTTCTATACGTGTATCGCTTACATTCAGGATGTCAAACTGAAAGTTGCCTACAGTAAAAGATTCTTTTTCTTTCGGTATTTCATTCCGGTTTTGAATGATATATCCGCTAAGGGTTTCAGTGCCTTCGCTGTCTGGAAATTCAAGGCTATATTTTTCTGTAATCACATCTAGTTCAATTCTGCCACTGAAAATAAATTCATTCACGGCAAGTTGTTTCTCTACCAGTTCTTCTGTGTCATATTCGTCTTGTATATCTCCGAATATTTCTTCAAGAAGGTCTTCCATAGTCACAATTCCCGCTGTTCCACCAAATTCATCTATAACCCAGGCAATACTTCTGCGCTCTTTAGAGAACTTATTCATGAGGTCTGTAGCGCTCATGCTTTCTGGCACAACCGGTATCGGCAATAAAATCTCATTTAATGAGGATGGGTTTTTGAACATATCCAACTGGTGAATATATCCGGAAATCGAATCAATATCATTTTCAAAAACGACCAATTTGCTCAAATGGGTAGCAATGAATTTTGCTTTTACATCTCCGATCGGTGTGTTTATGGAAACAGCTTCAATTTCTTTCCGTGGCACCAGGCATTCTCTGATTTTAACTTCACCGAGTGATAACGCATTTTCAAATAATTCTTTATTAATTTCTTTGGAATCTTCTTCATCATAACTTTTGCTCTGTTGAAGGAAATGTTCCATATCTACCTTATTGAACGCCTCGATTTTTGCATTAAGCTTAATATCAAAAATATTTTTCAGTATCCATTCCGAAAGATTAATAAAGACAGAAACAATACCAGAGAAGATATTATAGAAAAATTCAATAATCCTGCTGATAAAATTGCTTCCAATGATTGCTTCGTTTTTTGCTTTGAAAACAGACTTGAACAAAAATTCAACAAATAAAAGAATAGCAGTGGCTAAGAAAGTTTCAACAAGCAGTTTGATATATACGACAAAATCGCCAAACGATGAAGGGAGCCGGTTTTCGATCCATTTCCATATAGGGAATAACTTACCGCCAACCAATAAGGCGTAAACTACCAGCAACAGTGTAACGCCTACTACACTCGTGCCGATAAGCCTGGTGGGGTTATCGCTGAATTTACTCCATATTTTACCACTTGCGGTACCCTGTTTTTTTCTAAGTTCGATGGATAGTTTGTTGGCAGAATCAAAAGCCACTTCTATACCGGCAAAAAAGCCGATAAACAATAAAGAAATTAATATAGCTATAAGTGCGATCCAATCCATGTTGTAAAAATACAAAACAAAACCGGTATCAATATTAACTGTTGATGAACCCGGCAATTATGTCGTCTGCTTCCCGGCAGGCGTTTTCCAGATTTTCGTTAATAATTATTTTATCAAAATTATCCTTGAAAGATATTTCAAATGTTGCTTTATTAATTCTTGCTTCCAGCGAAGTGGATGTTTCTGTACCCCTGCTTTCAAGCCTTTTTTTAAGTTCCTCCACGGAAGGCGGATTAATGAACAGCGATAAAGTAGAATGTGGGTATTGTTGCTTTACGCGTATTGCTCCTTTTACGTCTATATCCAGAACAGGGATTTTGCCTTCATCCCATATACGCTGCAATTCGCTCTTAAGCGTCCCGTAATATTTTCCTTCATATACCATTTCCCATTCTGCAAATTCGTTATTCTGTATTTTCTGTTTAAAACTGTTGGCACTCATGAAATAATAATCTACTCCTTCTTTCTCCATACCCCTGGCTTCCCTGGTTGCGGCAGATACGGAAAAAGAAAGCTGCGGGAATTTTTGCAGCAAATGGCGGGTTATGGATGTTTTTCCGGCGCCGGAAGGGGCTGTTATAATGATGATTTTATGTGTAATAGACATATTGCAAATAAACAATAAATAAGCAACTTTTTAAAAAATTATGCTTTTTGAGGATTTTACTATAAAAAAACTGCGTAAAACATGATTTTTATCAGATGTTATAATGATAAAATTTAGGGAATTTATTGATATTTCTTGCACTATGGAATCAATACTATTATAACTTTATAGACGATAACAAGGTAACGGTTGCTT
>CAZKPH010000065.1:0-9201 GCA_964554605.1 uncultured Ferruginibacter sp. | reverse complement strand
GCGTTGAAGGCTGTTGTAACTAATGGATGCAACTGGATAGCCTTGCCTTCGATCAGTTTTGGCTGAAATGCCTGAATGGATAACCTGTGCAGCGTCGGGGCCCTGTTCAGCATGATCGGATGCCCTTTCAAAATATTTTCAAGTATATCCCAGATTACAGCTTCTTTTTTATCAACCAGTTTACGTGCAGATTTAACAGTTTTTACAATTCCTCTTTCAATCAGTTTCCGGATGATAAATGGCTTGAACAGTTCAGCAGCCATATCTTTCGGAAGGCCGCACTCATGCATTCTCAGTTCAGGGCCAACAACAATAACAGAACGTCCGGAATAGTCAACACGTTTACCTAACAGGTTTTGGCGGAAACGCCCTTGCTTGCCTTTCAGTACATCGCTCAATGATTTGAGGGCACGGCCGCCTTCTGCTTTAACAGCATTGGATTTACGGCTATTATCGAAGAGAGAGTCTATAGCTTCCTGCAACATACGTTTTTCATTACGCAGGATTACTTCAGGAGCCTTGATCTCTAATAATCTTTTCAAACGATTGTTACGGATAATCACACGGCGATAAAGGTCATTTAGGTCGGAAGAAGCAAAACGGCCCCCATCCAACGGCACAAGCGGCCTCAATTCCGGTGGGATGACCGGTATATATTGCATCACCATCCATTCAGGGCGGTTATTAATCCTTGAATTAGCATCGCGGAAACTTTCCACTACACTAAGGCGTTTCAATGCATCAGCTTTACGCTGTTGGGAAGTTTCATTTGCTGCGGCATTACGCAGGTCAAAACTCAATTGGTCGAGGTCTATACGTGACAGTAAATCATGAATAGCTTCTGCTCCCATTTTTGCGATGAATTTATTAGGGTCTTCATCTGGCAGGTACTGGTTATCTTTTGGCAAAGCATCCAAAATATCCAGGTATTCCTCTTCGGTGAGCAGGTCTCCGAAATTCTGTCCTTTATCTGCACGGATACCAGGCTGTATTACGACAAAACGTTCATAATAAATTATAGTTTCCAGTTTTTTGGAACTCATTCCTAAGAGATAACCGATCTTATTAGGCAATGATTTAAAATACCAGATATGTACAACAGGTACAACCAATTTGATGTGGCCCATCCTTTCGCGACGCACTTTTTTCTCTGTTACTTCTACGCCACAGCGGTCACAGACAATACCTTTATAACGAATGCGCTTGTATTTGCCGCAGGCGCACTCATAATCTTTTACAGGGCCGAATATCCTTTCGCAGAATAAACCGTCTCTTTCCGGTTTATAGGTACGGTAGTTGATGGTTTCGGGCTTAAGCACCTCACCAAAACTCTTCTCTAAAATGCTGTCCGGGGAGGCTAAACTGATTGTAATTTTTGAAAAAGTTGATTTTGGACGATTTTCTTTCTTAAATGCCATATTTTTTGTATATCTGTTGAGGAGAATATAAAATAGTGGGCAAAGGTAATCATTTCCCTCCATATAAAAAAATACCTGAGGCTCTGATAAGTAGCTGTTTTTTGATATATCTGATTAAATATATTTATTATGTATTTATAATTGATAATAAATAAAATACAAATGTAAGACAACTATCTAATGTAAAGGATTTAGCATAAGTTTAACCGGATAAATATCCGTACCGGAAAATATTGACAACACTACCTGGCAAAATCAAAGAGCGTAGCTGTAAAAACACCTCTTTCTCTTTTTTTGAAAACAACCTTCCAGTTGCCATTATACCGGATCAGTGATGGCACCAATAAATCCCCCACATGCGTCATCTGCACTTCCATATTTACTTTAAAATCATAAACTCCGGCATCATAACTAAGCGTATAATTCCTGGCAACCACTTCAAAAGTCTTATCATTGAACCAGGTTGTCATTTCATCCACTACCACTTTATCTTCCTTTCCGGGCTTTACTTTTTGCCGAAATACATAACAACTTGTTTTATTATAATCATCCATATCCAGGCTCATATCATAAGCATCCGCAATTTCATCATCGTAGATCGCTGTCTTGGACGACATGAATGGCAAACCGCTGATTTTCCTTCCCGGATTAAAAAACAACATTTTCAACTGTTCTTTATGTTTTTCCAGGCCTGATTTACCATTTGTAGAAAATTCTTTCCCCGCAACTATATTATTTTCGCCACAAACAACCCCGGAGGTAAAGAATAAAGAAGCATACATTTGCGCTGTGTAATAATTGGGGTTATGAGAAGCGTCGTAGTAATCCCCTGTCACATTTTCGGAAAGTACTTCCATCCTTCTGCAACCATTTTCCCTTACCTGCTTTGTCTTACTCAGTAAGGATGCTTTGCTGGCACCATCCTTATCTAACATGCGGATATCATTGTAGGCCGTATAACCTATTATATGCAAATTCCGGAAGGCCTTGTAAAAAGTAGTGTCATTTTTGATCCTGTCAATGAATACCGGCACACTAACCCTGTTATTCACAACTACTTCGCTTAGCGTAATCACTTTTTTCCCTACATAAGCCGTATCGGCAGGTTGCTGCGACCATCCCTCTGCTACGGGTAATAGAAAAAATATAAAAGCCGGGAGCCTGCAATTCATACTGCAAATTATCATTTTTCACTGCAATTGAAGCCGTATTCCATACAATACCCGATTAAAATATGCCCGCCAGGCATTTTTTTGAGAAAATTGTAACTTTTTCATGCGGAAATTCGTATTATAAACGAAAACATAGCTATACTGCTTTATGACCGATAAGGAATATAACCAATGTGTAACACAATATGCAGATAATGTATACAGGTTCGTCTTTAAGAACCTGCAACATGCCGATGATGCCAAGGACGTTATACAGAGCAGTTTTGAAAAATTATGGATCAACCGTTCTGCCGTGGAATTCAGCAGGAGCAAGAGTTATTTATTCACCGTGGCTTACAATCAAATGATTGACCATATCAGAAAGAAAAACAAAATGCTGCTTCGGGAAAATTTTGCGGAAAATGCCAAAGGAGCAGAAAAGCAGCGCCCTGATACGCAACGCCTTCTAAACGAGGCTCTCGCTACACTGAATGAGAATCAGCGAAGCCTGCTTATGCTGAAAGATTACGAAGGCTACAGCTACGAGGAGATCGGAGAAATCATGGGATTGAATATAAGCCAGGTAAAAGTGTACCTGCACAGAGCAAGGCTGTTATTAAGAGACTATATTGTAAAAGTTGAAAATGTTTTATAATGAACATCAACAGGTATAACTACGAAGAATATTTCCTCCTGTATACTGATAATGAGTTATCGGCGGAAGAAAGAACTGCCGTAGAAAATTTTGTTGCACAAAATCCCGACCTGGCTGATGAAATGAACCTAATTGCCCAAAGTACATTGCAGCCATACCCGGATTTTTTTTGCAAGAAGGAATTACTCTTCAGGCGGGACGACGAAACCCAGGAACAACTGCTTCTTTTTTTAGACAATGAACCAGGTACCCGGCAGAAGGATGATACCGAAAAATTGATAGCCGCGGACCCAGCCGTGAAGAAGGAATGGGAACTGCTTCAAAAAACGCTTTTGCCTGCCGAAATAGTTTTGTATCCCCATAAAGATAGCCTGTATAAGAAAGAATCTTCGAAAATACGTCCGTTATACAGGTATATTGTTGCAGCCGCTGTACTTGCTGGTATCGTTTTTGGCCCAGCCCGGCATTTCTTCATTGAAAAAAACTCTTCTCCAATAACACGGAATAGTATATCCGCAACCAGTCAAAAAACTATTGAAAAGCAAATACAGACTGGCCATATAAGCCTTTCTTCATCTACTGCACAGCAGGATACAGAAAAAGAATCGGGTTCTTTTTCCGTAAAAACCGTAAAAAAGAATAATGCTGCCACATTCAGCAGGCAGCCCACCGGCTATTCGTACTTAACACAAAACCTATCCGGGAACACAACTGCTACCATAAAAAGCACAGGGCCATCCACCGTTTTTACCGAAGACCCCAAACGTGCTGTAGTATTGCTTTATGAAAAAGTTAACACTATCGTCAGTAACATTTCGCATATGCCCAACGTAACACTGGCAGAAAAGAATTCAGCCACCCCAGGTTTTGCATCGGCATTACGCAATACCGAATCACAAACAAGCGAAACTATCCAGGATGTAAATGACGACAGGATATTGACAATGCGTGAAACAAAATTGTCGAGGACCAGGCTGGGCAATCTTTTTTCTAAAGTTAAAAATGCTGTACAGAATAAGAACCGGTTAACTTCTGAAAGCAGGCCCCTTAGGATTGGCAATCTCGAGATTGCAATTAATAATTAACAAACAAAAAATTAAATCATGAAAAGGATCATTACCCTTATGCTATCTCTTTGTATCAGTACTACCCTACTGGCGCAAAAAGATAGTGCGGCAATTGTGCAAAAGGATACATTCCACTTTGGCAATATCACTATTATTAAAGATTCAAGAAAAAAGAGCAACAAGACTGATTCCGCCTATCGTGCAACCACAGGATATAAATCAAAACAAAAGAAGAGAAGTAATATCAGTACAAACTGGCTGATCCTGGATCTGGGCTTTTGCAATTATAATGACAAAACAAATTATGCACTGGCAGGCACCTATCTTGTGAACCGGCCCGGCTATCCTTCACTCAATAGCAGTGATTTCAGGCTGAAGACAGGGAAAAGTATAAATGTGAATCTCTGGTTTTTCATGCAAAAACTAAACCTTGTAAAACACTATATAAACCTGAAATACGGGCTAGGCCTGGAGATGAATAATTATAGGTATAAATCTTCAATCAGCTACCGTGAAAACGGCACAGTCCCTTATACGAACACATTAACCAATGCCCCATTTATTTTCAGGGATTCCATTTCTTTCTCAAAAAATAAACTGGCAGCAGATTACATCACTATACCCTTCATGGTGAATTTCAGGACAAATCCCAATTCGCACAACAAAGGGTTAAGCCTGAGTGCAGGTATTAGTGCGGGTTATCTCTACAGCGAGCGAAATAAACAAAAAAGTAATGAAAGAGGAAAGCAAACGGGGAAAGGTGAATATGATCTGGAAGATTTCAAACTTTCTTATATCGGCGAACTCGGGCTGGGGCCTGTAAGATTATATGGTTCATATGCACCTAAAAGTTTCTACAGCCGCGGGCTGGATATGCGACCATATACCATTGGCATACGCCTAAGCAACTGGTAAAAATATCAACAGGATGATGTTTACCTATCTGGCAAACATCATCCTGTAATCTGTTCTTACCTTACCTTTAGTAATATCTTCCAGCTTGCCCTTTATCAACCTGCGCTTCAGCGGTTTCAGATAATCGATAAATAACCTTCCTTCAATATGATCATATTCGTGCAAGACAACCCTGGCTGTAACACCGCTGAAAGTACGCGTATGTTCCTGGAAATGCTCATCAAAAAAATGTATGGTTATCTTTTCATGGCGGTAAACATCTTCCCGAACCTTAGGTATACTCAGGCACCCCTCGTTATATGACCATTCCTGCCCCTCTTTTGAAATAAGGCGGGCATTGATAAATGTTCCGCAATACCCTTCGTCTCCGGGATATTTATTCTCCTCTCCGTCTTCTTCCAGTCCCTTTAATATTGAAACGCTATCTACAATAAAAAGCCGGATATCCCGGTTTACCTGAGGTGCTGCCAGTCCTACTCCATTACTGTTATACATTGTTTCCCACATATCGTTAACCAAGCCGGCAAGCCCGGGGTAATCGGGCTGTATATCCGTACACATTTTCCTCAATATGGGGGCGCCATAAGCTACTATCGGAAGGATCATTATTATATTATTAAATTATAAATTTATCTGGCAAAAGTGCAAAGTTAACATATCCTTGTATATATAAGCCATCCCTGCTAATTTCTGCGTTCCAGGTATTCCTGTAATAGAATAGCAGCGGCAATCATATCCACATTCTCTTTCCGGCGCCGGTCTTTCTTTTTCATACCCATTTCCAGCATTGCATTCTTTGCCAGTTTGGAAGTATAGCGCTCGTCAACAGTTTCTAAAGGCACTGAGGGAAATTCTTTACGTATCTTCTTTATAGCATTTCTTACGAGAGGCGTAGCATGCGTATCGGTTTCATCCCAATTAAGTGGCATACCGATAATGATCTTTTCTACATCTTCAGCTGCTATATATTTTTTCAAAAAAGGTATCAACCCGGCAGAAGCAATAGTTGTAAGGCTATTGGCAATAATCTGCAAAGGGTCTGTAACAGCAATCCCCGTTCTTTTTCCTCCATAATCGATTGCCAAAATTCTTGCCATCTTAAAACTTAGTTATTGATTAAATATATCGGTGAGAACGAAAACGGCAAAAATCACTGAAGCTATTCCGTTTGCTGTCATAAAAGCAATGTTTACTTTGCTGAGATCATCCGGCCTTACAATAGATTGCTGGTAAACCAGCATACCCGTAAATACGGCTACTCCGATCCAATACCAGATACCAAAATCGCCATAGAAACCTGCATATACAACACTAGCTGCCGACAACAAATGTAAGAAACGGGATATCCGCAATGCCGCTTCTTTCCCAAATCTTGCGGGGATAGAGAATAATTCCTGGGATTTATCAAAATCTTCATCCTGAAGCGCATAAATAATATCAAAACCACTTACCCAGAAAAGTACAGTAAAAGAAAAAAGTATCGGAAGCAGATTGAACCTGCCCGCTATTGCCAGATAAGCGCCTATTGGCGCAAGGCTCAGCCCTACGCCCAATACCAGATGGCACAACACTGTAAATCTTTTAGTGTAACTGTAAAAAAGTATTACCAATAAGGCTATCGGAGATAAGACAAAACATATTCTGTTTATAAAATAAGTAGCCCCTACAAAGAGGATGCAATTGATAATCACAAACCGTAACGCATTCTCCTTTGAAATAAGGCCGGAAGGTATCTCACGGATAGCAGTACGCGGGTTCCTGGCATCAAAATGGCTATCCAGGTACCTGTTGAAAGCCATCGCGGCACTTCTTGCAAAGACCATACAGAATATGACCAGGAATAATAACATTAATACACGAACCGTATCTGCCTTATCGGCAAAATTTACACTCACCAGGTTCCGGTCCGCATCCAGCAGGATAGCATCATAATGATAATGCAGCCCCAGAAAAAAACCGATAAATGCGAAAGGCATCGCAAAAATCGTATGCGAAAATTTTACCAATGACAAATAATTCTTTATAGCAAGCATAATGTCCTTTAATTAATTGTTACGACTATCCCTTACTCAGATACCTGCGAACCAGTTCCCAAAGGACAACCCCGGCTGCTGTTGCAATATTTAATGAATGTTTCATCCCCAGTTGAGGTATCTCTATACAGCCATCGCACTGCTCAATAGTTTGTTGTTCTACTCCGCTCACCTCATTACCGAAAACAACAGCTATCTTTTCTCGTGGCTCATAAGAAAACGCATGCAAATAGATGCTTCCGGAAGCCTGCTCTGCACAAAATACTTTATACCCTTCCTGCTTTAGTAGCCTGACAGCTTCCCCCGCATTTGCGAATTTTTTCCAGGCTACCGTTTCTTCCGCTCCCAACGCAGTTTTTCTTATTTCTTTATGCGGCGGAAAACAAGTATACCCGCAGATATAAATAGCCTCAAGTAAAAAAGCATCTGCAGTCCTGAAAACACTTCCCACATTATATGCACTGCGTATATTTTCCAATACTATCACTACCGGTATTTTGTCTGCAGTTTTAAATTCCGCTACAGACTTTCGGTTCAGTTCCTTCATACTCAGTTTTCTCATATCTTATTCCACCGTTGATTTTTTCTGCGCAAAAGTAACGCACATCTTTTAGAAAATGCAGGCAAAGTTAGCATCTTCCGGTTTATGTATTGCCCCATTCTGTTTTCCCCCTTCGGGAAATCTGCAATAAAAATGTGAATTAGTTTCCCTAAACCTGCTTCAAAACCTTCCAAACACCTTATTTTTGTTGCCCGCATAGCGGCCAAAACCGATCTGTTGTTATAATGGCAAAAGCATCATCAGAAACCCCTTTAATGCAGCAACACAATGCTATCAAGGCAAAATACCCGGATGCCATTTTGCTGTTTCGTGTAGGAGACTTCTATGAAACTTTCGGGCAGGATGCCGTCAACGCCGCAGCCGTTCTTGGAATCACATTAACCAAAAGGAATAACGGCGATGCCAATTCTTCCCAACTGGCCGGTTTCCCTCACCACGCATTGGACACGTATTTGCATAAACTGGTAAAAGCCGGGTACAGAGTTGCTATATGCGATCAGTTGGAAGACCCTAAACAAGCAAAAGGCATTGTGAAAAGAGGTGTTACGGAACTGGTAACTCCCGGAGTAGCTATTGGGGATAAACTACTGGAACACAACAATAACAATTTCCTTGCTTCTCTTCATATCACTTCAGATGGAATAGGAATCGCTTTTCTCGACATCAGTACAGGAGAATTTCTGATAGCAGAGGGAGACATCCCTTATACGGACAAATTATTGCAAAGCCTTCAACCTGCTGAGGTAATATTTCAGCGGAATCAACAAAAATTTTTCAAACAAACATTTGGCACAAAATTTTTCACTTATGCGTTGGATGAATGGGTTTTCCAGGAGGCCTATACAACGGAAACACTACTCAAACATTTCGGAACACATAGCCTGAAAGGATTTGGCATAGAAGAGTACAAGAAAGGCATTATTGCAGCAGGGGTTGTTTTACATTACCTGAAAGATACGGAACATCCCAACCTGGGACATATTACTACTATCCAGCGAATCGACCGAGATGAACATCTGTGGATGGACCGCTTTACCATTCGCAACCTCGAATTACTGGGAGGAGATAATACTCACTCGCTGCTGCATGTATTGGATAATACCGTCTCTCCAATGGGGGCACGACTGCTAAAAAGATGGATGCTGCTGCCACTTAATGACCTGAACCGGATCAATGAACGATTAGATACAGTTGCTTTCCTGGTTAAAGAAACTGATACCAGGAATAATATCATACAACATACCCGCCAGGCAGGAGATATCGAGCGGCTGGTAAGTAAGGTACCGCTAAAACGGATCAACCCGAGGGAAGTACAACAAATTGCCAGAGGGCTGCAGGAAACGGAAAAGATTAAGAATTTCTGTTTGCTGGTTGAAAATGAATACCTGAAACGCATAAGT
>CAZKPH010000064.1:0-9284 GCA_964554605.1 uncultured Ferruginibacter sp. | reverse complement strand
GGAATAGTAATTATTTAATTATAAAGCCACCGAGATATTCGATGGCTTTTTTTATACAAAAAATCCATAAAACAAAAGGTCTTACAGCAAAAACATGTGTTTTTAGATCGGTTATCAGAATTTAGGGCATCTTACAGCATTTTTTGTAGAGTTGTTCCTGTCCAGGAATTTGATATAGGATAATCCCATTTCAAAGCCGCCTCTCCCATAACTCGCAGATTTTAATTGAGATACATTGGCATCGTAGGTAAAAGAAACGGAGATGCAATTCATATCTATTTTAGCATAAGGGATAATCGCATCTTTCAGGCGATAAAGGGCACCCCCATGGATAGTGTATTTCGAATTTTCCACATCACCCAGTTTTAATGAATAGACCATTCCGCCAATGGTTTCAGTGTACCCGCCCTGTTTAACAAAATCGCCATGAAATGTTACATAAGAATAGTCTGATGTACTCATTTTCAGGCCACCGGAAAATACCCATTTAGGAGTCATCTCATTATTAGCATTAGTATAAAATGAGAGATTGCCGGGTTTATTGAAATGATGGTAAGCTACACCTACAAATAAATTGTTATCCTGATTATCTCCAATTTGTGAACTTAGGCTGAGGCCTGCACTTCCATCAAAATAGGAGTAGGATGAACTGGAAATATTTTCACCGTCAAATAGAGAACTGTTGTAGGCGTTGCCGTCAAACTGGCTATTGGTAGTTATCTTGCTTCTGTCAAATTTCCGCTGAACCAATCCTCCCATAAATCCAAGTGACAAGTACATGTTTCTTTCTTCGCTTAATGATTTATGATAGTTTACTGCAGGTAAAATATAAGTAGAAGTGAGGGATATGGATCCTGCTTTGTCGTAAAGTATTTCACCGGCAATAGTAATGAAATCTTCCCTTTTTCCTAAGGGCAATTTATATTCTCCATTGAGTGAAGTGGTTTGATAAGGGTCCGTAACACTTTTCCATTGTGATCTGTAAACAGATTGCACTCTAACATCTCCGGTAAATATGCCGGAGAGGGCAGGGTTTCTCAAAAGCGGGGTTTCAAAAAACTGTGAAAAGTGAATGTCCTGTGCGGATCCGGATAAAACTGACAGTACGGACAACGCAACAGCAGCGATAAAGGATAAGGATACAGGTTTTTTCATTTGTCTGGATTTTATAAATATCACGGGTTCTTTTCCACAATTATATAACGTTCACGAGATAAAATTATTTTAAAAAAAACGGATTTTTTATAAAAAAAACAAAAGCCGACCCCTTGCTGTCGGCTTTGTTACAATTAATAAAACCAAACCATCTTTAATTAGTTTATCAAAGCAATATTTCCTTTAAAGGTTAATACATTATTGTTATCGCAAACTACTTCCAGTGTATATACAAAGACGTCTGCGTTCAATTTAGTGTTGTGGAATGTACCGTCCCATCCTGCTGCTGCATCGTTGGCCCTGAAATTATTTCTTTCATATACGATTTCACCCCAGCGATTAAAGATTCTTAATGTTTTAATGCTAAATATGCCTGTGCCTCTTGGATAATAGATATCATTTACGCCGTCTCCGTTTGGTGAGAATGTGTTAGGCATAAATATATTAGAACCGTTGCAGGTAACGAATATAGATACTTTATCTTGTGAGGTGCATCCTCCAGGGTTAGATACAGATACAGTGTATTCTGTAGTTTCTTTAGGCTTTAAAGAAACGTTGCCATTGCCATATTGGCTAAGGATACCTAACGACGGGCTCCAGTTGATAATTGTGACATCATTTGATACTTTTGGTGAAAGTGTTATACTTTGGCCAACATTGATTGTTTTGTCTTCGCCAGCATCAACAACAGGTATTGGGTAAACCTTAACTCTTACATAGCCTGTATCGCTGAAACAGTTTCTGTCGTCAGTACCGATAACACGGTATGTGGTAGTTGAGTCTGGCACAGCTGTCGGGTTGTTGCTGCTAATATCATTTAGCCCGGCAGATGGCGACCATGTGTAGCTGTAAGCACCGGTTGCTAATAATTTAGCCGATTCGCCATGGCAAAGTGTATCTCCCCGGCCAATAGACATTTTGAAAGGATATTTAACTTTTACATCTACAGATGCCGTATCGGTGCATCCGTAGGCTGAAGTTCCTGTTACAAAATATCTTGTTTCGCTTGTTGGCGTAGCTGTAGGACTGGCACAATTGAGGCAACTTAATGTTGAAGCGCTTCTCCAGATATATGTTGTAGCTCCCGACGCATTTAATTGTACACCTTTCCCTTTGCAAACAAGGGTGTCAATTCCTGCCGTCACTGCCGGTATCGGATATGCTTCTATATTCTTGCTAAGAGTATCAAAACAGCCACTGCTATTGGTAACTTTCAGGTGGATATCGTAAACTCCGGCTGTAGTATAAAATTGCTTAGCCGGGTTTTGGATCGAAGAAGTATTGCCATTACCAAAACTCCAATCCCACTTTAATGCAGATGTATCGGGATTAAGGATAATACCTTTAAATGTAGCATCCAGCGGTACGCAACCGTTAAAAATTTTAGAAATCCCGATTTTTGGGGAAGGCACTACTTTAATAGGTGCACCGGCAATAGTAGTATCTATACAGCCGCTTTCTGTTTTGATAATTAAAGACGGGATGTATATACCCGGAACCGTATACTGATGTGTAGTAGAACTCTTGTCTGCTGAAAGCGCTCCGTCTCCAAAATCCCATCTGTAACTTACCATTTTATCAAAACTGGATGATGAATCGGTAAATGATACGAAACCTGAATCGCAAAATGTTTTACTGATGAAATTGAATCTGGCATTTGCCCCGTTTACTTTGATAGTGTCCTGCCCGGAAATGGCGACAGAACATCCGCTTGAATCGACCATTATCATTCTTGGAACATAGGCGCCAAAGTATTCATATTTGTGGGAAGGCATTGAGTCTTTTGTTGAGAGGATAGTACCATCGCTGAAATCCCATACAAAAGACAGCCTATCCTGTGTATTTGATTTAAAGTTGATAGTAATAGGATTACATCCTGATAATGGATCATAGCTAAAAGTACCTTTAGGCCCTCTTACTACAAGTATTTTTTCTTTTATATCCACACAGCCTCCCGGCCCGGTAATAGTTTGCCTGATTTTATAACTGCCCGGGTAAGTATAAAAGTGTGAAGGGTTATCAATTGTTGAAAAAGTACTATCTCCGAAATCCCACTTTTTGCTTACTGCATAGCTGGATTTGTCGGTAAAGGATACCATAACAGGAGGACAGGTGGTTAGCGTGTCGCTCATAAGGAAATCTGCTTTTGGTAAAGTTATGTTCACTAAATTTGTTTTGATGGCCGTATCAGTACATCCGTACCTGTCAGTTACAACCAGGCTAACAGTGTAAATGCCATTAGTTGCATACAAATGGGTGGGATGGGTATTAATTGAGGTTGACTGATCTCCGAATGACCATAGAAACCCTAGTGAACTACCGGCTGAGTAATTTGAGAATGCAACAGGTTTGTTAGGGCAGGATAAAGTATCATTGGACGTGAAACTTGCCTTTGGTTTTGAAATAGTGATTCCTGCTGGTAAAGTATAGTTATCGGTACAGCCGTAGGAGTCAATTGTTTTCAAACTTACAGTATAGAAGCCTGGTACGGTATATGCGTGTTCGAAGTACAGATCCGCAGGGCGGGCCGGCCTGCCCATTTCATTGAGGTTAACCGTATCTATCTTCCCGTCGCCATAGTTCCATATCCATCTCTGTATCGGGTGTTTTCCGTCCGAAACGGATTTGTCAATAAAATCTATTTGAGTATTCAGGCATGAACCTATGATTGGAGATTCAAACACGGCAGAAGGACCATATACTTGTACATAGTCTGTTTTTATCAAAGTGTCCTTGCATCCTAATGTGTTAGTGATGATAAGGCTGACTGTATATGTCCCTGCTTTGGGATATGAATAAGAAACGCTTCCTGTTGTGGTTGTTCTTTTTGTGCCGTCACCAAAATCCCAGTCATATCCGGACACATTTGTCCTGAATGTAGCAGGGACAGAAAAGGTAACAGGGCTGTTCTTACAAATTATTGTATCAGAAGCATAAAATAAGGAGCTGGTAATGACTACCGGTATGGCTTGTTTTGTATCAAAGCTACATCCGGTGGTATTATTGTAAACGGTTAATTTTACTGTATAAGTCCCCTGTTTGGAATAAGTGTGTACCGGGCTTTGGAGGGTAGAAGTAGTGCCGTCGCCGAATTCCCAAAACCATGTGTCGGCACCTTTAGATTTGTCTGTAAATGTTTTTTGGTACGGGTCTTCACAAGAATTTGTATAGTTGAACTTAGCAATGGGAGAATTAATGTAAATGTATTTTTCTTTCTCCAAAGTATCCGAACAACCGCTATTCCATACTATTAACTGGATATTGAAAGCTCCCGTATCGGAAAATACGTGTGTTGGGTTCTGCAAAGTAGATGTCCCATTGTGGAAATTCCAGAACCATTTAGTAATGTCGCCTGTAGATTCATCCGTAAAATTAATTTCCTGGATAGCACAGGCAATTAAAGGTGTAGCGCTAAATTCAACATGAGGTTTGTCGCTGGCAATAATTGCATCTTGCATTACTGCTGTCGCACGGCAACCATTATCCGTTTCGCCTGTGAGGGTAACAGTGTATCTGCCAGGATGTGTATATGTGTTTTCCGGGGAGGCTTCATTTGAAATATTCCCGTCCCCCAGGTCCCATGTATAGGAAGTTAGCGGCATATTAGATGTATAGGCCAATGTTTTTGTAAAGGGTGTACAACCACTATCCGGTGCATTTAATATCTGTATATGTGGTAAATTTATTTGTACTAAACCAGATTTGGTTATACTTTGCGAACAACCGGCCCCGTTTGTTACTGTTAATGTTACATCAAAGATACCTTCTTTGGTATATGCATGTGAAGGATTAATATCAGTGGATGTCCCGCCATCTCCAAAGCTCCAGCTATAGTCTACACCATTCAGGGATAAGTTTGTAAAGTTGGTATTGAATGGAGTGGCACATGAATTTGTTTTGTCGATGCTAAAATCAGCCACCGGTTTTTGCAAAATTGTGATCTTCCTAAATGCAGAATCGGTACAATTGCCAAAATTGGCGATTAGTTTAATTTCGTATGTGCCGGCTGCTGAATATGCTTTGGTTGGGTTCATTTCTGTAGAAGTAGAGCCATCCCCAAAATACCACATGACGGAAGAGGGAGTAGGGGAAGAGTTGTTTCTGAATGCCACATTGATTCCGGGGCAACTTTGAATGTCGCATTTGAAATCAGCTTTGCGGTTGCCAATAGAAATCATATTTTCTCTTAGCACAGAGTCTTTACATCCTGTACTGCTTGTAACAACAAGTTTTACACTATAGTTGCCAGCTGCGGCATATATGTGTCTGGGGTTTTCATCGGAAGAAGTGTAGCCATCGCCAAAGTTCCAGTTATAGAGAAGGTCTCCTTTTCCAGAACTGGTATTTTGGAAATCGAAACTAACCGGGGCTGCACAAACACTAGGCGAATTGTTTGTAAAATTTGCTGTTACACCATCACTGATCCTGATATATGAAGTTTTGGATATGGTTGTTGCACATCCGTTTGAATTTGTAACACGTAACGTAACATTATAATTGCCTGCATTCAGGTAATTATGTTCGGGGTGCTGAAGATCGGAATTATAACCATCGCCAAAATCCCATTCCCACTTTACGGTTTGCCCGCTTACTGCATCAGTAATATCTGTGAATTTTACTTTTAAAGGGAAGCATCCGGAAGTTGTATCAGAAGTAAAATCGGCAACAGGTTTGCCAAATACGCTTATATAATTGGGTTTTACGATAGTGTCATAAACACCATCCTTTTTTATGATTAACGAAATTGTATATGTTCCGGGATCAAAATAACTAACAGAAGGATTTTTCAGGTATGAAACAGTACCATTACCAAGGTCCCATTTCCATTCGGTTGGATTACCGGCAGAATTGTCCTGAAATTGGACAATCAAGGGAGAACAGCCACTTATTATATTACTGCCGAAGTCAGCTTTTAGTTGCGATTTTGCAGCGAAACTAATGAGCGTGGACAATAGCAGATAGCTTGCTCGAGATGCAATTTTGGCTATCATTGGTTTGGATTTTAGGTTTTTACTAATTGTTTCTTTTCAAGGGCTAATACAAGGTTCTGCAATATATAACTGCTTTTCTTGCGAAAAATTGTGTTTAAAACCTGTTTTTTTTAAAAAAAATAATTGCTGGCTTTATAAACGCTTCATATGTAGTATTTTAGGGTCGGAGGCGGTATTATACCAGGGAGCAAGTTCCATAACCGGGAGAGATTTTTTTGTAAATTTCCAGGAACGGTTCAAAAATATAAATATATCAGGGACCGCAGGTTGTGTGATATTTATGGTAAGTTGGCTGTAATCACTATTGCAGGACCAGGTACCGGTATATACTGTCGTGTTAATGGTAGCTGTAAGCGTACCCTCATAATAGGATGTCGTTTTCGTAAGTACAAAATGGTAACCGGTATAATTACTTGTGATATCGGATCCATTATCAGAGGCAAAATCTACAATAAAATCTTTATTCAGAATATTTTGCTCAAAAAGTTGCTGGTCTGATCCAAATGTATTGGTAACAATATCACTTATTGCTTTCTTGCATCCTGTAAAGAAAAGCAAGGCAGCAAATGCAATTGCAAGTATTATCCTCGACCTGTAAATGTATACCGGCATATTTTTATAAATCGTAGATATTGTTATATTTATTTTCTGCATAGTTAATAAAATATTCCGACTTTAGAAATTCTCCAGTAGCAGATTTACATAGAACTTCCGAAGTATGTTTTTTACCATAGGAATGTATGTGCGTTCTTAACCATTTTAATACGCTACTATTGTCTCCCCGGCTTATATTTATTTCGGTCTCGGGATGATCTTTTTTAATACTGTTCCACAATTGGGCGGCATATAAACTACCAAGGCTATAAGTGGCAAAGTAGCCGAAACTACCGTGGCTCCAATGTATATCCTGCAGGCAGCCGTTTATGTCATCAGGTACAGTAATTCCCAGGTATTTCTGATAATGCTCATTCCAATAGGCCGGTATATCTTTTGTTTTTATCTCTCCGCCGATAAGCATTTTTTCTATCTCGTACCTGATCATTACATGAAAGTGATACGTTAGTTCGTCTGCTTCTGTTCTTATCAGCGAGGGGCAAACTTTATTAATGCCGAAATAGAAATCTTCAGCAGATACTTTTTCGAACTGTTTAGGGAAAAACGTTTTTAGCCCGGAAAAATTGTGTTGCCAGAAGGCAAGCCCCCTGCCAATACAGTTTTCCCATAGCCTGCTTTGGCTTTCATGAATACTAAGACTGCAATATTCGCCCAGCGGCAGGCCATACATATCGGCAGGTAAGCCTTGTTCGTACAAGGCGTGCCCGCCTTCGTGCAAGCAACTCCAGGTCATGTTGCCAAAATTACCTTCATCTATCCTTGTCGTGACACGTACATCGTAACTATTGAAATTAGTGGTAAAAGGGTGGACACTGGTATCCTGCCTTCCTGCCTGGAAGTCAAAGCCTATTTTCCTGAGCATTTGCATACCCCATTCCCATTGTAAATCTTTATCGAAAAATTGATGTAGGAAGCTGTCGTCAACCTGGGGCTTGTTGCGGATTTTATTAAGCAGCGTTTGTAATTTGGGGCGTAGCCCGGCAAATACTTTATCTGTTATAGCTACAGACAGCCCCTTATCATATTCGCTCATAAGTGCATTATAGGGGTGCTCTGTATATCCGGTCATTTCAGCTTCTTCCCTTTTCAGTGTTACAATGTGGTCCAGCAAGGGTTCGAATACCCTGAAATCATTTTCCTTACGGGCCTTTATCCAGGCGTGGTAACTTTTGGCAACGGTTTCGCTAAGTTCCCGTACATATTTTTTGCTTAACTTTTTACTTCTTTCATAGTCTTCTAAAGAAAGAAACACGTTCGTGCTTTCTTCTTCACGGGGGAGGCCGGCCGTATTCAACCCTGTTAGTAATTTACCCATAGCTTTCCCGGTGGACATAGCATGTGCTATTTCGCTTAATGTAGCTATTTGCCTGCCCCTGATTTCAGCACCCATTGGAGGCAGGTATGTTTCCTGGTCCCATTGCAAAACAGCCGAAGCATATTTTACATCAGCAATTTTTTGCATCTTTGCTTTGTATTCTTTGTATCTCCTGGTCTTATTCATCTTTTATCCTTTTATTAGAATGAAAATACAAGATATCACATCTTTTTTAGAATCAGTGGCTCCCCTTGTTTTGCAGGAGCATTATGATAACAGCGGATGGATTACCGGAAATCCTTGGGGGGATTGTACAGGGCTATTGATATCTTTGGATGTGACGGAAGATATTGTAAAGGAAGCTGTGGAAAAAAATTGTAATCTGATTATAGCTCATCATCCTGTAATATTTTCGGGGTTGAAAAAAATTACGGGAGGCAATTATGTTGAGAAAACTGTTATTGCTGCCATTAAAAATGACATTTCAATTTATGCCGTTCATACCAATCTGGACAATATTGCCGGTGGTGTGAATACGAGGATAGCCGGCTTGCTTGGACTGCAAAACTGTGATATATTGAGGCCTTTGCCTTCCACGATGAAAAAATTGATAACGTTTGTGCCGCATAGCCATGCTGAGGCGGTACGGTCTGCTTTGTTTGCCGCTGGTGCAGGGCATACGGGAAATTATAGCGAGTGCAGTTTTAACAGCAGCGGTGAAGGCACTTTCAGGCCGGAAGATGGGGCAAAGCCATATGTAGCTTCGGGGAAGATGCGGCATACTGAGCCGGAACAGAAGATAGAAGTTATTTTTCCTTTCTGGAAACAAAGCCACCTGGTAGCTGCATTGAATAGGGTACATCCTTACGAGGAAGTGGCCTATGACATTATCCCGCTGGATAATACCGGCAGGAAGACCGGATCTGGAATGATAGGCGAATTGCCCGAGCCGATTGAAGAAAGGTTTTTTTTGGAAAGGCTGAAAAATATATTCAATCTTTCTGTAATAAGACATACGATTTTACTGGGGAAACCTGTAAAAAGAGTGGCTCTTTGCGGAGGGGCGGGTAGTTTTCTTACGAAAGATGCAGTGGCTGCCGGCGCTGACTTTTTTATAACGGCAGATGTTAAATACCATGAGTTTTTTGATGCTGATAACAGGCTCGTAATTGCCGATATCGGGCATTATGAGAGTGAACAGTATACAA
>CAZKPH010000063.1:0-9306 GCA_964554605.1 uncultured Ferruginibacter sp. | reverse complement strand
CGGGGTTTCTTGTGAAATTTTAATAAAGTGTTTAATGGTTTATACATAAAAAAATGATGATGAAAAACTATTTAACTACTTTTCGGGTTGTTCTTTTCTTATATGTACTGCAATCGGGAGTATTGCAGGCAAGAGAGGTTTCTTCATTAAATACAGCGGCTGACAACATTAATGGTAATCCGGACCTAAGCGTTACCAAGATTTCAAATAAAACTACATACGCACTATCGGAGAAAGCAACGTTTATGATTACGATAACGAACCTGAGTGCCGTTGGTGTGTCAGTAGATAGTATTTTGGATGAATTGCCTGCAGGTTTTGCATATAAAAATTTTTTGGCAGGCAGTGATATAAATACGTACAATTCTGGTAGTTATCCAAATACCGGTGCTACGGGCAGGATAGCTTTTACTGCCATACAGGAAGGTCCGGGCGCCACATCCTATTACGTGGCTTCAGGCGAATCATTAATACTTATCTATACGGCTACATCATCCAGTACTCCTTCCTCTAATTTGAATACCAGTGCAAAAGGAATGGTTGGCGGTACGGAATATGTAAGTGACGTAAATACAGTCAATGTTGTCAATATTCTACCAATAAATATTATCTCTATGGAAGCTGTTTATAAAAACGGTAATAATATTTTAACATGGAAAACCGCCAATGAAGATAATGTTCAAATGTTTGTTATTCAACATGGTATTAACGGTTCAGATTGGGCTGATATCGGAATGGTAAAAGCGTCAGGAACTGTTGCTTCTATAAAAACCCATACCTTTGTACATGAACAACCTTTACCTGGTAATCATTTTTATCGGTTGATGCAAATCGAGGAAGATGGTATTATCAGTTATAGCAAAGTGGTCAGTTGTGCTTTTGGCAGTAGCTCCCGTCATGAATGCAAAATATTTTCAAATGTTTTGTCAAATGGGATTCTTCAGCTACAGCTCGAAAATCCCGAAACGATTTACATATTCAATAGTAATGCTCAGTTAATGATGAAAAAGGAAGTGAAAGCGGGCATTCAGGAAGTTTATTTGGAAAATTTTTCCAAGGGGGTTTACTATCTGCGACTATATGATAATGTAAAAAAATTTGTGATCCAATAGTTAAAGATATTCGGTGATTATTCCTGCAAATATATTACGGATATTCTGTAATAGCCGCAGGTGATAAACAATTGATTTTACCAGACAAAAATTGCATTGCTGTTTATGAAAACTACCCAAATTACGGAAACAAGCTCTATTCAGGGATTATTGGCCAAATACCAGGAGGAATTTGACAAAGTCTCACATCAACTTGTTTTTGCTTCTCAATCAGTGGAACTTACTGTTTTTTCCCAACAATTATTCGAAAAAGAGTCCCTTGCTTTCAACGAGACAATTGAAAAAATACGGAAAAGAGTTGTTAAGGGAAAAAGAAAATACGGGCTGTTGAGTATCCTGGCGGCTTCTGTTTGGGCATTATATATGATTGTAGGAACTGTATTTCTCCATTTACAGGCGATAATGGTGGTGGCCCCTTCACTAATAGTCGGGATATTATTGGCCACATTCTTCTTGTCTTATAGGATATCTGCATACAGGCTGGGCAAAATGGTAGAAAATAAAAATGAATATAATGAGGACGATATATATCTGGAAGAGAAAAAAGATGAACATATAAGAAAAGCAGACAAGTTAAGAAAAGAATTAAATGTGATATCAGAATGTATTGCCATCCTGAATAAAGCAGATGAATTTATTGTTCAAAAAGAATTATGCGAAAGAGAGAATACTATATCGGAATTGATAAAACTATATCATTATGATATTCCCGGAGATGTTTTGAACAATATAATGACATTGAAGTTATATGTGGAATCCCTGGAGAAAAAATATAGATCCGCGGTTTCCCGTTTCTTTAAAGGCCTCGTAAATGTGGAAGAAGCGGAATCACTTTATAATATTCTACAGCCGGTAGCAAATGCGTATGCCCGGTATGATCATATTTACTGCCTGGCATTAAATATGATGAAAGCTCATGTGGAGCATAATACAGGAGAATTTTATGAAATTTACAATCAGCTTGCAACGGAAGGTATATTTACCCAAAAAGCAAAAGTCAGATTAATGTCGGCTGTATAATCTCCTTTTATAAATAGCCGGCAAAAAAATTAAACAAAAAACCCCGGATAGTACCGGGGTTAATGTATGTGGCTTCATCTTTTTTGTCATATCTTCAGTTTCATAGAATTTGGAAGCCAGCCAGGTCATTTCATCGGATTGGAATTTTGTTTCCTCTGAATAAAATGGTTTATTCAAATAATATTGGATTTGCACAGCCGCATTCGCAGCCTTTGCAAATAGATAACGCTTCCAAGGCTTAAATATTGTACACTATTACTGCTGGCGTACCCGCTAAAACCTATTGGCTTTATAATCAATGATTTTTTGATGCTATTTTTGAGTTGAATAAACTAAACAAATTATTGCCAATAATGGGAAATCCTGAAACGCATCCGTGGAAATGGTTTTTGCCTGAAGGTTGTACCAAATTAATACTTGGTACATTTCCTACTGCAAAAAAGAACAGATCGTTTGAATTCTTTTATCCGAATGTTCAAAATTTATTTTGGAAAATAATTGCAGGAGTGGCAGGAAAAACATTGCAACATTTCCAGGGAAGGGAAGCGGTAGCAGAACGAAAGAAATTGCTCAGGCAGCTAAAGGCCGGAATTTCAGATATGGGTAATGTGATTTTCCGTAAGGAAAACAGCTCCCTTGACGAAAAACTAATTCTTAAAGAATTTATGGATATTGCCCGGGTCATAAGAGAGAATCCGCAGATTGATACAATCATTTTTACCAGCAGTAGTGGTAATGTCAGCGCAACTAAATGGTTTGAACAATACCTGCAGTCTCAAAATATTTTTTTCAGATTTTCAAAAGGGCAGAAACCTGTAAAAGATCATATAGTTTTTCAACAAAAAATTTTTTTTCTTATTGTCCTGCATTCGCCATCGCCACGTGTTTCCAATAGAATAGGCTTTCATCAATTGGTTGAAATGTATCGCAAAGCGTTAATATCCTGAATTAAAGGGGTTACTTCCATTTATAGATAATATATCCGGCTGTTTCTTTAAGGAAAAAATTCCATGTTTGTAATACATCCAGCCTTGGAATGAAGCCCCATGTATCAAATTTGGCTCTGCCGGCAATATAGTTGCAGGGATAACCCTTTACGTCCATTCCTGCTTTTTTAAACTGCAACGTGGCTCTTGGTATATGGCAAGCAGAAGTTATTAACAGGTAAGGAGGGGCTAAATGAATTGAATCAAGAAGTATTTTCGAATTGATGGCATTGTCAGAAGTATTTTTTGATTTGTCTTCAAACAAGATGGCCGAGTCGGGTATACCTATGCTCTTACATTCATTCAGCGCCCATTTCCCTTCATCGAAGTTTTTATTTTTGTTTTTCCCATTGCCACCGGCTATAAGTATATGCTCTATTTTTCCAAGTTTGTATAGTTTTGCCGTTTGAATAAATCTGTCCGCTGTAGAGTTGAAATACCCGTTATCATTGGCATCCGGGCTTCCAAATCCTCCGAGTAGTATACCACAGCTATAAGTAGGTTCTGTTGCAATATTGTGGGGAGCCGGTTGCCATTTTGAAGCATACCAGTCCAGCAGCCATGAATTGGTAAAAAGCAGGAAGATGCCAACAGCCGCTATTTTGCAATATTTCTTTAAAGGCAATTTTTTTAAAAAATAGCTTCCTAAAATTAAAACAACTATCCAATCGGCGGGGGAAAGCAAAAGGGAAAGAATGCCTGAAACAAATGAATGCATACCTGATGTTTTATATCACTAAATTATGCCAAATAAAAATTACTAGCTTTGTTATTACTACCATCCCATGAATACCATACCTACGCCACACAAAAAGATTGTCAGCCCGCCAAGCGCATGCATATACCGTTCTATTTTTTCTGTCTTTAAAAAACCAATTCCCCAAAAACCGGCGGTAACCATCAGCAACATCGTTGCTAGTGTTACGATAGTGTATACAACTATTAAAAGAAGCATTCCTTTCCAGCTATTCTGTGCAGCGGGAAAATACAAAAGAGGTATCATAGGTTCGCAGGGCCCCAGGACAAAAATTATAAACATCACCCAGGGGGTTACTTTGTGCCTGTTTTGCGTCATAACGGTATTGCTATGGCTATGTTCATATACATAAATTTCTCCGTTATCCTGCAGGTCAAAATGCTTATGCGGCTTATTTTTCCAAGCCCTTCTCAACCCCCAGCCTCCGTATATCAGCCCGAAGACCAACATTATCCACCCGGCGATGCCGCCCCTGATATTTTCAAACCAGCTTATCTTTGATAATGACCATCCGATTGCAGCGCCACCCAGGCCCAACAACACAGAACTCCAGACATGCCCGCATCCACAAAGAATTGTCCAAGCTAGTGTTTTACCAAAACTCCAGTTTTTTGATTTGGATAATGCAAGAAACGGCAGATAGTGGTCCGGTCCAGTTATAGTATGAAGGAAAGCAACGGTAATAGCTGCTGCTATCAATATTTCCATTTCACTCTGCATAGTTCGGTATTTGAAGATATTTTTTCTGTAAACAGGATCCGATCATTTTCATGCACTCAAATATTTCTTCTGCTTTTTGCCCAAGAATACGTACAATGCACCCATTAGTGTGGCAGGCGCTTACTCCCCAAAGAAAATTTTCGTATCCCTGAAGCATTTGCCTGATATCTTCAACAGGGCGCACATGGCTATCAGTATCATGAATGAAGATGAGGCTTCCCTGGTGTGTATAGCCTTCCATCTGCCCAATAGCGCCGGTATCAATGGATTTAGGTTCAAGCAAAAGGTTCTCTTTTATTGCCAATGTCTCATTAATAAAAATTTCCGTACGGTTATGATATCTTGAAAAACGAAATATCTCCCCGTTCAATTTCCGGCCGCAAGTTATTATTTCTCCCCATATAAGTGTTGCTTTTTCCGAAAGGTATATCCGGTTTGTTGATGAAAATAGAGAAGATTCGTGTGGAACGGACGGGTGAGGAAGAAAAATAAAACCAGAATCCCTACCCACAAGAATATTCATTTTTTGTACAGCACCTTTTTTCATAGAAAACAGGCGCTGGTATGATTGTGTGTGCAAATGAAGGATGCAGTTATCCTGAATAGAAACATCGATCGTATAATTATCTTCGTCTAATACCCCGGGTGAAGAGCACATCCACATAAGGTCGAGAGTTTTTTGTTTTTTATCTTCCGTAATATCGGCAATCTTGAATGGCGGGGTATAGTATGCTTCCTGAAGAAACGTAACGCCATTCCTATGTGCTACACTTATATTTAATTCGGCTCTCATCTTAACAAAGCGGGCTCGTCTATGGGTTCCAGCAGTGCATACTTTTTTATCCATCCTGTTATGTGTCCCAATCCGTCCTGTTTCATCAGATTAGTAAATACAAATGGGCTGCCCTGCCTCATTTTACGGGCATCTCTTTCCATTACAGCCAGGTCGGCAAGTACGTAAGGGGCAAGGTCAATTTTGTTGATTACAAGAAGGTCGCTCCGGGTAATACCAGGCCCACCTTTCCGGGGTATCTTATCTCCTTCGGCCACATCTATAACGAATATTGTAAGATCGGCCAGATCTGGGCTAAATGTTGCGGAGAGATTATCCCCGCCACTTTCGATAAAGATGATTTCAATATCAGGAAAGCGTCCTGCCATTTCTTCAATAGCCTCCAGGTTCATACTGGCATCTTCCCTTATAGCAGTATGAGGGCAACCACCCGTTTCCACGCCGATAATCCTTTCGGGCGGCAATAAGCTGTTGCGGGTGAGAAATTCTGCATCTTCTTTGGTGTAGATATCGTTGGTAATCACGCCAATACTATAATCTTTGGCCATAACCCTGGATAACCTTTCAATCAGTGCTGTCTTACCGGAGCCGACAGGCCCGGCTACTCCGATTTTTATATATTTTCTTTCCATAGTATCTAATACTTTTTACCATCTACCTGTTATGACATATACAGGCGAGTATATAATTGTTCGTGCTGCATTGACCGTATATCGAACCCACTGCAACAAAGGCCAATGAGGGTACGATCTGGCGAAAGGCTTTTTTGTACGAGGCGTTCTATTTCCGGTTGAAGGGCGAATAGAATTTCCTGGCCTTCCTGCTGGCCTAATGGTACCAGCTTTACACAATTTGTTACAAAACCAGCCGTAGCGTTGTAATAAAATCCCGTGAGCGCCTCTGATTTGGTGATATTTAATGCAGCGGCTATAATACCAAAAACGATACAGTAATGCCCAGGTGTTTTTTTGGCAGTAATTTTATCAATAAAGGATTTTGTAAAACCGCTTTTAAGGGAGCCGTCGAATATTTTTATTAAGCGGTTGCCCAATTTCTGGCTGGCCATACGCATTTCGGAAGGAAGCTTTACGGCAGTGCATTCTTCTTCCAATCGTAACAATTCTGTTTCATCATTTTTGTCAAAGCAATCATATGCGAGGGACAGGTATGCTGCATCTGTATAATGAAGGTTACGGGAAAGCATTTCCGAAACGAATGATTGCGCCGTTTCTTTATTATAAACGATTCCTTGTTGTACATAAGTTTCCAATCCGGCCGAATGCGAAAACCCGCCGATAGGAAGAGCCGGATCTGACAACTGCAAAAGTCTTAGCAGGCTTGTATTCATTCGGGATTGTTTGTAAGTTTCATTATTTTATTGAACAGGCTTTCTTTCGTGTTGCCGGAATGAGAATGGCCTGTAACGGAAGTTTTCAGAGGTGCAATCAATTTCCTGAATGTTCTTTCGGCGTTGTACCCGTTTTTTTCCAACTGCATGAAAAGAGGTGTGTCAAAAGGAACTAATAGTGTATCATTTTCGTAGAACAGAGGTAAATGTTTATTGCCTATTTCGTAGCAGGCTTCGGCCAGTTCCCGCATTGTACGGGGATAGAAAACAATTGCATCGCAGGGGATAATATCAATGACCGTTAGTGTAGTGTCATCGGTATAGATAATATCGCCGTAAGTTAATTGCGGGTTCTCTTCCATGAATTTCATTACAATTTCTTTCCCTGAGGCAGTTTTCTTGTGCAATATTCTTTTTTGCGTTTCGAACCATTCCAGCAAAAGCCAGTCGATGTTTTTATTGCTGGTATCCGTAGTTGCTATATTACCTTCTTTTTTTTTGATTAGCATTGGGATTACTGGTTAGTTGTTAGAATAAGAAATATCGTTGTGCCAACGGCAATACCGCCAATGGTTCGCATGTGATATGCTGCCCGTCTACCTTTACTTCGTAATTTTCCGGGTTTACTTCAATGACAGGAGTGGCATTATTATGTATGAGGTCTTTCTTGGAAAGATGCCTGCAATTGCTGACTGGCAGGACATTTTTTTTCAGGTTGTATTGCTGGACAATATTTTTTTCAATAGAAAGCCTGGAAACAAAAGTAACACAGGTTTGATGCAATGCTTTGCCAAAAGCGCCGAACATTGGCCTGTAGGTTACCGGTTGTGGAGTAGGAATAGATGCATTTGGATCTCCCATCCTGGCAGCGATAATCATTCCGCCTTTTAGAATAAGTTCGGGCTTTACCCCAAAAAGGGCGGGTTTCCAGAGGACAATATCGGCAAGTTTTCCTTTTTCGAGAGAGCCGGTATATGCTGCTATGCCATGAGTAATGGCGGGGTTGATAGTATATTTAGCGATATATCTTTTAACTCTGAAGTTGTCATTATTGTTGTTGTTGTCTTCGGGTAAATGTCCACGTTGTACTTTCATTTTGTGCGCTGTTTGCCATGTGCGGGTGATTACTTCTGCAACCCTGCCCATCGCCTGTGAATCGCTGCTCATCATACTAAAAACGCCCATATCATGCAAAATATCTTCGGCGGCGATAGTTTCGGGGCGAATGCGGCTGTCGGCGAAAGATACGTCTTCGGGAACGTTTTTATCCAAGTGATGGCATACCATCAGCATATCCAGGTGCTCGTCGATAGTATTGATGGTGTAAGGCCTGGTAGGATTGGTAGAAGAAGGCAATATATTAGGGTACATGGCTGCCCTGATAATATCGGGGGCATGGCCTCCTCCTGCTCCTTCTGTATGGAATGTATGTATTACTCTTCCATTGATGGCGCTGATTGTGTCTTCCAGGAAACCTCCTTCATTTAATGTGTCTGTGTGTATGGCAACCTGTACATCATGCTTATCGGCAATTTTCAGGGATGCATCTATTACGGCAGCAGTACTGCCCCAGTCTTCATGGATCTTTAAGCCCAGAGCGCCTGCTTCGATTTGTTCTTCCAGAGGTGCCAGGCTTGCGCAGTTCCCTTTACCAAAAAATCCCATGTTCATAGGGAAAGCGTCGGCGGCTTCCAGCATTTTCTGCAGATTCCAGCTTCCTGGGGTGACAGTAGTGGCATTTGTACCGTCTGCCGGGCCTGTGCCACCACCGATCATTGTGGTAATACCGCTGTAGAGGGCATGTTCTATCTGTTGAGGGCATATAAAGTGGATATGTGTGTCTATACCACCGGCGGTGGCAATCAGTCCTGCACCGCCATGTACTTCTGTGGCAGCACCAATTGTCATACCGGGTGTGATGCTTTCCATTGTATCCGGGTTGCCGGCTTTGCCGATACCGGCAATTTTTCCGTCTTTGATGCCGATATCTGCTTTAATGATGCCCCAATAATCTATAAGGACAACGTTGGTTATGACAAAATCCAGGACATTTTCTTTTCGTGTAGCCGTTGCTGATTGTGCCATTCCGTCCCGAATGGTTTTTCCTCCGCCAAATTTTGCTTCATCTCCGTAGGCAGTATGGTCTTTTTCTATTTCTATAAAAAGTTCCGTATCACCCAGCCTCACTTTATCTCCTGTTGTGGGGCCGTACATATTGGCGTATTTTATTCTGTTGATAGATAAACTCATGCTCGCAAATTTGATTTTTGATTTTACAAGTTTAGAATGGGGATTATTTCCAGGAATTGAATTTTTGCAATGCCTGTTGTTTATTATTTTCGGATATTTCTCCGTTTGTAAGGTTATTGAATCCGCTTATTTTTTTATTACCGGAAAATGCTACCAGTTCTACCTGTTTTTCTTCTCCCGGTTCAAAACGTACGGCGGTACCGGCAGGTATATTCAATCGCATACCGAACGCCTCTTCCCTGCTGAAAATCATTTTTTTATTTACTTCCAAAGACTGAAAGGTAGAGCCGCTTTGTACAGTCCTGTCGCCGGTCTTGATG